>NZ_JIBB01000004.1:0-134227 GCF_000620525.1 Acinetobacter sp. UNC436CL71CviS28 | reverse complement strand
GGAATCATCCAGTTGGCCAGATCTCCCTGTTCGGAAACTTCCATTGCTCCTAAAATCGCAATATTGACGTGTCCACCACGAATCATGGCAAAGGATTCAGCACTTGAGAAAAATGCAGCGCCGGGCCGGGCTGTTACGGTCTGCTTACCCGCATTGATCAGATCAGCATCCACCGTTTCTTCAGTCGGAAACTCCCCAATCCCCAGTAAACCGTTTTCAGACTGGAGCCAGACATTGACCTGTTCTGGAATATAGTTGGCGACCAGGGTCGGCAATCCAATACCCAGGTTGACATAAAATCCGTCTTCAAGCTCCTGTGCGGCACGCTGTGCCATTTCATTACGTGACCAGGCCATATTTATCCCTCCGCCGTTTTCAGTGTCATCTGTTCAATCCGTTTTTCAGGTGTGGCATTGAGTACAATACGGTTAACATAGATTCCCGGCAGGTGAATAGCATCCGGATCCAGCTCACCAATCTCGACAATCTGTTCAACTTCAGCCACAGTAATTTTTCCGGCCATGGCACAGACCGGATTAAAGTTCTGCGCGGTTTTGCGAAAGACCAGATTCCCGGCTTTGTCGGCTTTATAGGCTTTAACCAGCGATATATCGGCTATCAGTGATTCTTCCATGATATAGGTTTTGCCGTTGAACTCTCGCTCTTCCTTCCCTTCAGCAATGAGAGTGCCTACGCCGGTCTGGGTAAAAAAAGCGGGGATACCAGCACCGCCGGCCCGCAGTTTTTCGGCCAGTGTACCTTGAGGGGTAAGTTCAACTTCAAGTTCACCACTCAGGTATTGACGCTCAAATTCTTTATTTTCTCCAACATAGGATGAAATCATTTTCTTGATCTGACGGGTAGCCAGCAGCTTCCCCAAACCGAAGTCATCTACTCCTGCATTATTGGAAATACAGGTCAGGTCTTTTACTCCGGTTTCTTTTAGAGCTGAAATCAGAGCTTCAGGAATGCCACACAGGCCAAAACCACCGACTGCCAGAGTCTGTCCATTTGCGACTACATCCTGAAGGGCAGCAGTTGCACTTTCATAGACTTTATTCATAAGTTGAATTCCTATGGTTTAAGCGGTAGTTTGATCCAGTTCGTCAGCATGCAAAAAATGAGTATGATGAGGCGCACGCTTGGTTTTACTCCATTCTTCTAGCATCTCATATTTCATTTCTTCAGTAATCATGGCAATTTTCTGCGGGGCTTTTTCATCATCATAAGCCAGCTCCAAACGGTGACCGTTTGGATCAAAGAAATAAATTGAATGGAAAATGCCGTGGTTAGTAATACCGAGTACATCTACACCATTTGCCTCTAGATGTGCTTTGGCGGCTTCAAGAGCTGTACGGTCTTTAACTTTCAATGCAATATGCTGGACCCATTTTGGTGTATTTTCGTCGCGGCCCATTTCTGGCTGGGTTGGCAGTTCAAAAAAAGCAAGAACATTACCATTCCCGGCATCTAAAAACAGGTGCATATAAGGGTCAAAAGCTTTGGTAGAAGGTACATGGTCTTCGGCAAATGCCAGAATAAAATCCATGTTCAGGTTTTTCTTATACCATTCGACGGTTTCTTTAGCATCTTTACAGCGATAGGCCACATGGTGAATTTTTTCGATTTGAATAGTCATGAACAAATGTCCTTATTTTTTATGCGGCATCCGACTGCGCTTCTGGCGCAGCATTCTGGAATGCGCTCAATGTTGAGCAGTGTGTATAAATACATTCAATTTTGGGGAAAGCTGTCAGGTCAATATTAAAACGCTTGGCGTTATAGACCTGAGGAATCAGGCAGCAGTCTGCCAGTGTAGGAGTATCGTTAAAACAGTAGCTGCCATTTGAGTCGTGTAATAAAGCTTCAAGTGCTTTAAAACCTTCAGTCACCCAATGGGCGTACCATTCAGATTTTGCTGTTTCACCAATTTGCAGGGTTTGACTTAAATACTGTAATACCCGCAGATTGTTCACCGGATGAATATCACAAGCAATACTCTGACAAAATGCCCGAATTCTTGCTCGCGAATGTGCATCTTTGGGTAAGAGGGGCGTTTCAGGATGAGTTTCTTCAAGATACTCTAAGATACTCATGGACTGGCCCAGATTGAAGTCTCCATCTGTGAGCGTAGGCACCAGTGCAGTTGGGTTCATGCGGCAGTAAGCTTCAGAACGCTGTTCGCCTCCATTTTTCAGCAGATGTACAGGCACAAGTTCGTAGTGCAGTCCTTTAAGATTCAGGGCAATACGCACCCGGTAAGCCGCGGAACTACGGAAGTAACTATACAGCTTCACGTTGCTCTACCTCTGATTCATCAGTATTAAAATTAAACTGGACAGCTGGCAGTACCTTGCCGCTTACCTCACCAAAACCGATACGCAGACCATCTTTTTCACAGTAGCCTTTCATGATCAGGGTATCGCCATCTTGCAAGAAACTGCGCTGTTCGCCATTTGAGAGTGTAAGTGGCTTGGTCGTATTCCAGGTAAGTTCCAGCAGGGAGCCATAAGAATCGGGAGTAGGGCCAGAAATGGTACCTGAACCCATCAAGTCACCGACCTGAACGTTACAGCCAGAAATCGTATGGTGAGTCAGCTGTTGGGCCATTGACCAGTACATATATTTAAAGTTGGTTTGGCAGATCACATCGGCCTGTACCTGTCCGGCTGCCTGAAGTTCAACAGAAAGCTGGATATCGTAACTGTTGGCACTGTTGTCTTCACGCAGATAAGCCAATGGACGTGGTTCCTGTTCCGGACTGTTGGTCTTGAAAGGTTGCAGGGCGTCTAGCGTGACAATCCACGGTGAAATAGAGGAAGCAAACGTTTTGGCATTAAATGGACCAAGTGGTACATATTCCCATTGCTGAATATCACGTGCTGACCAGTCATTAAACAGTACCATTCCAAAAATATGGTCCCAGGCATTTTCAATGGAGATCGGTTCGCCCAGCTGGTTTGGTTTGCCAATAATAAAACCGGTTTCCAGTTCAAAGTCGAGCTTGCGACAGGCAGTGAATACAGGGCGTTCTTCACTTGGCAGTTTAACCTGGCCCGACGGGCGAACTATATCTGTACCACTAACTACTACTGAGCTGGCACGACCATTATAGCCGACCGGAAGTTCTGACCAGTTAGGAAGCAAGGCATTCTTGGGATCACGGAACATACAGCCAACATTGGTAGCATGCTCTTTTGAAGAATAGAAGTCGGTATAGCCGGGAATATGGACTGGTAAATGTAGCACTACTTCTGAGCGTTTAAAGAAGGCTTTTTCACGCAATTCGCTATTATCACGCAGTTCTGGATTTGTACTGGAAAGAAGCAATTGCAGGGTAGAGCGAACTTGAGTCCACTGATCACGTCCAGACTCAATAAACTGATTTAAGGTTGACTGATCAAAATAGTTTCTGCCTGCTTCAATCGTGAGTAAGCCAGCCTGTTCAAGTAGTGCCAGATCTACTACATACTCACCTAGTGCAACACCGGCGCGACGTTTTCCATCAGCTGTTTCACTAAAAATACCATAAGGCAGGTTCTGAATCGGGAAATCTGAATCTGGTGCAACATCGATGAATGATTTAAGTTGTGTCGTCATTTAACTGTTCCTTTTGTCCAAATGAAGGCAGCCTGCCGCTTTTATCTGACCTGATGTATCTATGGAAATCAGGGTACTTGCTTAAAGTTAGTTCATGTCCAGAAATTAAAATGTCTGCAAATTTTCCAAAGCTTAAGACAGCTGTTTTTATCTTAGTTCTATCATACTTATTTTTATATATTACACAATATATAATTTAATTATGAATATCGTAATAAGTGAAAATTAAAATAATACTCAGCCATTATTTTTCGGTTTTTATATGGAATGGCCTATTGAAATCCGCTTGCACCCCGGCAAAAATCCGTTATGCTGATATAGCTAATATACGATTTGTGGACCTGAACGTGCGCCTTGGCAGACTTTTAAAACAGTCTTGGCTTATCTGTTTTCTTGTTTTTCTAACAGGATGGTCTACTGTGTCTGCTCATCTGCTAAGTCATTCCGGCGGATCTCAACCTACGAAGCAAGTGAACCAGCATGTTGGCCATGCAGGCTGTCACGAAGTGTCTCATGCTGCATCACAATCTGCGCATCATTCTTGTATCAATGGTGATAACCATCAGACAGTGCAGCAGGTTCATTGTCACGATTGCAGCTCACTACATTGCAATACACTGCAAGTGGTTTTAGCAGCAGCTGATAACGTGCCTGAATCTTTACCAAATCTTTCTTTACCCGAAACAAGCCACAGCCATTATTTTGCCCGTTACTTGCCGGGATACTGGCAGGAAATTCTGCGCCCTCCTAAAGCCTGACCTTAATTTCACGATTAAAAATTATTTTTAATTATCAAGGTCAAATCATGTCTATAAAACTGAGTCAAGCCCTGTTACTGGGTGCCTGTCTGTCCTCATCCACCTGGTTAATGGCGGCAGTCAAGGAATATCATCTTACTATTGATGAACAGCTGGTGAATGTAACCGGCAAGCCACTAAAACGTATTACTGTAAATGGAAAATTTCCAGCTCCTTTACTCGAGTTTGAAGAAGGCGATGAAGCCGTAATTCATGTTTATAACAAGCTTAAAAATGAAGACTCTTCCTTACACTGGCATGGATTGTTATTGCCGGCTTTAATGGATGGTGTACCTAGCTTTAATGGATTTCAGGGTATTAAACCGGGTGGTCATTTTGAATACCGTTTCAAAATTCGTCAGAATGGAACTTATTGGTACCATGCACACAGTAAGGGACAGGAGCAGGATGGCCTATATGGGGCATTTGTAGTCTATCCCAAAGATCACCGGCCTGCTGCCAAGCATGAACAGGCAGAGCGTGATTACGTAGTGATGCTATCCGACTTTCACCAGAGCAAGAGTGACCAGATTCTAAATAACCTGAAGAAATCAGCAGAATATTATCAGAACCGGCGTGAAACCCTAGGTGATATCTGGCAGCAGGTAAAACGTGAAGGTTGGTCAGCTACCTGGAAAGACCGTTCTATGTGGAACCGGATGCGCATGCTAAAAACCGATTTATCGGATGTCACAGGTTATACTTTTCTGGTTAACGGCAAGACACCAAAGCAGAACTGGACAGGTCTGTTTAAATCAGGCGAGAAGGTCCGCTTACGTTTTATCAATGCCTCAGCCATGTCCTTTTTTGATATCCGAATCCCGGGCCTGAAAATGCATGTAGTGAGTGCAGATGGGCAGCCAGTTCAGCCAGTACCTGTAGATGAGTTCCGAATTGGTACAGCCGAAACCTATGATGCAATTGTCGAGCCCAAAGATAGTCATTACCAGATTGAGGCCGAATCAATTGATCGTACCGGCTTTGCACTTGCCTCATTGCATGATCAGGCGGATTCTGCCCGGCCCGCAACCCGGCAGCCTGATGCCAAACCACGTGCCTTGCTGACCATGGCTGATATGGGGATGCAACATGGCGGCCATAATAATGATATGGCCAATCAGCATGCCGGACATATGAGCAATAGCGACGCTCAGGGTGAGATACATTCCCAAATGCCCGTACCGGGCACAGACCATGCTGCCATGGATCATTCCAAAATGATGACTTCATCAAAAAAACAGGAAGCAGCAGAACAGCGGACTATGTCGGATATAACGGAGCAAAGATTATCACAAAGTACCACTACACCGGTCTATGGCTGGGCTAATGCCTCGACCCCTGCAGGACATAAAGCACTCACTTATGCAGACTTAAAATCCTTAAATCCTCAATCTGACCAGCGTCAGCCTGAACAGGAGCTGGTCATCCGTCTGGGGGGGAATATGGAGCGCTATGTCTGGACTATGAATGGTAAGAAATTTACTGAGGCTGAGCCTTTACAGGTGAAATATGGTGAGCGTATCCGGCTAAAATTTATCAATGACAGCATGATGGCCCATCCGATGCATTTGCATGGCATGTTTATGCAGTTGGAAAATGGTCAGCCGCTGGCAAACATGCCGAATAAGCACACTGTGATTGTACCGCCAGGCCAGACCGTCACGGCTTTACTCACCGCCGATGAGTTGGGTGAATGGGCGATTCATTGTCATCTGCTTTATCACATGAGTGCCGGTATGATGAATAAACTGGTAGTAGCCCAAGTTGGATCAGCAACTCATACGCCAGCAGCAAGTCACTCGTCACAAGGAGCTGGGCATGCACATCACTAAGTTATGTAATCGTCTGCTAATTGGTAGTGGTATTTTGCTTTTAAGCAATATAAGCCTTGCTGAAACTTTGCATGACCATCAGGACAAGTTACAGCAGCAATCTGTTACAACGCAGAAAACCATGAGGGTAACTTCAGAAGCACAAGCTCATGCCAACCATATACGTGAACATGGTGGACAAATTTTTCAACGTACTGAACTTGAGCATCGTTGGATCTGGAATCCGGATGGACAGGGAACACTAAAAACCGAACTTGAAAGCCGAATCGGAACAGATGAGAACAGGCTGTTTATAAAAGGTCATATTCATAAGGCTGAGTCAGAACAGACAGATTATGATATTGCCGCTTTGTATAGCCGGGCTATTTCCGACTTCTGGGACGTGCAGACCGGTGTGCGTTACCGCTACACAGAGCGGCAACCAGAACAGCAGGAGCAGCTAGACGCCATGCTTGGATTGCATGGTCTGGCGCCCTATTTCTTTGAAACAGATGCCTATCTGTATGCTGGAAAAGACCAGCAACTCTCTTTTAACTTGAAGAGTGAGCGTGATCTGCTAGTAACGCAAAAGCTGATTTTACAACCTTATGTTGAGTCAGAGCTGGTGTTAAGTGATGATTCAAAGTATGCGCGTAAAAAAGGTTTATCCAGTTTGCAACTGGGTGTGCAGACCCGTTATGAAATTAATAAGCGAGTCATGCCTTTTATTGATGTGGCTTATGCCTATGAGAAAGGGCGTGAAGCTACAGTTTGGCAGCAAGAAACCTCGTCAGAAAAAGACTGGCAGTACGGACTTGGTCTGAAACTGATTTTTTAAATAGATAGAAGTTTATGAACTTGTAATATTTAAAAAAAAGGAAGGGCAAGCCCTTCCTTTTTTTTAATTATGACTTTAAAAAGTTAAGGTAAATCAAACCAGATCATGCGGCTGTCTGCTAGGGCTTTAACTTCAGTTTCAGCTTCGAAAACTAAAGCATCACCGGCATTTACGGTATATTCACCAATTTGCACACAGCCTTCAATTACATGAACATAGTTGATCTTATGCTTTGCAGCAATCTCTAGAGAAGCATCTTTTTGCAAGACAGCAGTTTTAACCTCTGCATCTTGGCGTATGTGCATTGGTGCATTTGCTTCTGGTCCGGCAATCAGATGCCACTGGTCCGGATATTTGCCCGGGTCCAGACTGATCTGTTGATAATTTGGCTCAGCATTTTTGATATTAGGATGAATCCAGATCTGGAGCAGATGTACGGGCTCATCATGATTATTGATTTCACTGTGCTGAACGCCGTGGCCTGCACTCATGAGTTGCCATTCACCGGCATGAATCTGGCCTTCATTACCCATACTGTCGCGATGAGAAATAGTTCCAGACAGGACACAGGTTAAAATTTCCATATTGTCATGGGAATGCGTACCAAAGCCGTTATGGGCCGCAATCCGGTCGTCATTGATAACACGTAATGCACTGACACCCATGTATTTTGGATCATACCACTGACCAAAGGAAAAGCTGTATCTTGTGTCGAGCCAGCCTGCCTGCACATGACCCCGGTTTTCACTGCGGTGTAAATAAGCATTCATTTTGACACCTCTATATATCTGTTCTATCTGTTATCTATTTTATTGTTTTTAGTGGCGCGATAAACCCGTATAGCTATAACGAAACGTAGCATTTTTAGAACGATAAGAGCTGATCTGTATCTTTCCATACACTCAATTAAAAATTCTGGTTTTTCTATTAAAAGGCACAGTAAATTAGCTGAAAATTACCTGCCAAAATAATTGGTATTTAAACCATGTCTGTCCAGATTCCTACTACACCAGTAATCACCATATCAATTGCAATTGTACCAATGAGTAAGGCAGCCAGCCGTCCGACAATTGCAGTGTACATATCTACATAACGGGTCGAGCGTTTCTGTAAATGATCATGTGCATATTTCATCAGGATCAGCAGGCTACAACTAAGTAACAGGGTAAATGCAATGACTGCCGCTGTCTCTAGTATAGACATTTTCATACCGGTAATGACTGCTGCACTGATGGTCCCTGGCCCGATCATAAAGGGCATGGCAATTGTGCCGGCCAAATGCTCGGGTGCTCCACGCATAACGCCGATAGTTTCTGCACCTTCAAAAACATACCGATAGCCAATTACTAAGAAGATCAGGCCACCAAAAATCTGGAAAGATTCAAAACGCACATGTAGGTACTGGTTAAATACCGTTTCACCACCCCAGGCAAAAAGCAGAAAAACCATGAAACTGATCAGACTGCCTGTAATCAGCGCTGTATTAAACGTTTTTGCCTCAGAAGTGCGGATAATTCCCAGCATATAAATGCTCATCAGGAAAGGATTGAGCAGTGAAAAGAACAGGGCAAATGAATGGATTGCATCTGGGTTCATTGGAGTCATCCGTATTGAGTTTAAGCATCTGGATCTGGGAAAAGTGGCCGTGTACCCGGACTAATCCGGTTAATGTGCAGGAACATCATATGACGTTCATATTTATCCAGAATATCGTTAATCACCTGTTCGCGACTGTAACCAACCAGGTCATTTCCTTGGGAACCTTCATAGAGATAGCTTTCCAGACGGTAATAGTGGCGTTTACCACGTTTGCCACGTTCACTAAAGTTGGGTGTGATGTAGCGTATCGGCCAGATCTGATAAATAAAATTCTGTTCCTGTTCTAAATGAATAATAATATCCAGATGATAAAGCGGCAGTTCATCTTCAAGCAGTTTTTGTTCTACACTGGCTTCAACACCCCGTTTCATCAGTTCATCTGCTACAGCCTGCATGGCGGGCAAACAGACCTCATCCAGCATACGCTTGGTTTCGGTAGTTCCCGGATGGTGCATAACCCGGTTCAGACGTTTTTTCCAGTTAAAAATATCGACATTGCCCACCACAGGAGCGGCGTTCATACTGGTACTGGCTTGCCGGAAATCTTCCAGACGTAATGATTTATATAAACCGGCCATAACCAGAAAAATTACAAAGCTAAAGGGCAGTCCCATAATAATAGTGGCATTTTGTAGGGCTGTAATACCGTTTGCCATCAGCATTGCCAGCGTAAGCAGGCCAATCGCAACTGACCAGAAAATGCTGAGCCAGCGGGGTGAATCATGGTCAATGTGGGTAAATTTCGTTGTAAAGTTCCCCAGCACCAGCGCCCCTGAATCGGCTGAAGTCACATAGAACAGGAGACCAGTAATAGTGGCCACTGAAGCAATAAATGGAAAGCCCGGATACTGGGCCAGCAGATCATAAAAACCATGGGCCGGGTTGGCAATTACTGTCTCGGCAAGCTGAATATTGCCTTCAAAAATTACACTATGAAGGGCGCTGTTACCAAAGATGGATAGCCATGTCATGGTAAACAGCAAAGGAATGATCAGGGTGCCACAGACGAATTCACGGATGGTGCGCCCTCGGGAAATACGTGCCAGAAATAGACCCACAAAAGGAGACCATGCCACCCACCAGGCCCAGAAAAACAGTGTCCAGCTCTGCATCCACTCTGTTGGCTGTTCAAAGGCAAAACTCTCTAAAGTAAGTTTTGGAAACTGGCTAAGATAATCGCCGAAATTTTGAATCAGGGCATTCAGCAGGAACTGCGTATTACCCAACAGCAATATAAAAATAAGCAATCCCACTGACACATAAATATTGACTTCGGAAAGTATCCGCAAACCTTTATTTACACCAGACGTGACCGAGATAATACAGATAATTACAGCCACTAAAATTAGCAGAGTTTGGACCCATAAATTCTCTGGCAGGCCAAGAAGTACGTGTAAGCCATAGTTAAGCTGTACAACACCAATACCACAAGTGGTAGCTATACCAAAAATTGTTCCCAGTACCGCAGCCGTATCGACCGTATGACCCAAGGCGCCATTAATTCTTTTACCAAAGATGGGATAAAGCGCAGAACGAATGGTTAAAGGCAAGTTATAGCGATAGCTGAAATACGCCAGTGACATACCGATCAGGGCATACATACACCAGCCAGTCAAGCCATAGTGAAACATGGTCCAGACCATACTCTGCCGCGCAGCTGCATAAGTTTCGCCCGTACCTACTGGCGGATTAATATAGTGTGACAGTGGTTCAGCCACCGAAAAAAACATCAGATCGATACCGATTCCGGCGGAGAACAGCATTGCTGACCAGCTGAGCAGACTAAATTCCGGCTTTGAATGCTTGGGTCCAAGTTTAATATTGCCATAACGTGAACAGGCAATAAAAATAACAAAGACCATATACAGGGTAGCTGCGAGGAGGTAATACCAGCTAAATGTACTGGATACCCAGTTTAGTACAGCTGTAATGACATAATTTGCCTGTTCATTAAATAAGATAGTAATAGTAGAGAACAGTAGAATGAGTGAAGCAGAAACGTAAAAGACCACCTTATTCAGGCTGTCCCTCGGCTGCTCGACTGTTTTATTCGCCATAAATCTCGAGATTCCAAAGAATATGTAAATTTCGGATTTACAGTACACTTTATTCTTTTTTAAACAGTTTTTTTAAGTAAATAGCTTGGTTTTAAAGCTACAACGGGTCCAAAAATAAAGTGTGCTGTACATCTTTGCTATAAAACTATAGTTTTTTTTAATTGAACGTTCAATAAAAATAAAGATAAAATATGTAGCAGTTCACATTTGTTCTGTATTTTGGAAGATAAGACCGATGCCTAAAGTTGGAATGCAACCGATTCGTCGCCAACAACTGATTGATGCCACACTGGAAGCTATTAACGAGTTAGGCCTTGCTGAGGCTTCAATCTCCCAGATTGCCAAAAGAGCAGGTGTATCGACCGGTATTATCAGTCATTACTTTAAAGACAAGCATGGTCTTATTTTTGCCACCATGCAGTATTTGCTGGCGCAGTTGGAAACTGCAGTGGCACAGGCATTAAGCCAGACAGAAGCTTCTCCCAAAGCCCGGCTCATGGCCATCGTGCGGGGCAATTTTTCGCCCTCACAGATAAATCAGGCTGCCATGAAAACTTGGCTAGCTTTTTGGTCGGTTAGCTTATATCAACCGGATTTACATGAATTACAGCAAGTCAATGAGCAATGGCTGTATTCCAGCCTTAAACACGAATTTTGCAAGTGTCTGGATGAAAAACAGGCCGAAGATGCAGCTCTTGGACTTGCTGCACTGATCGATGGTTTTTGGTTACGCGGCGCATTAAGCCAAACACCGCTCATGATCGATGAAACCATCCGGATCTGTGAGCAATACATCGATCACAAGCTTGCATATTAAAAATCACAACAAAAGGAGATTTCTCATGTCGAAGTTCAATCTGCAACGTCCCTACATCCACGGACAATTTACAGACAGTTCTTCTCCTGATGTTTTTAAGACCATTAACCCGGCCAATGGTGAAGTTCTGGCAGAGGTTCAAGTCTGTACCAAAGATGATATTGACCGGGCAGTTATGTCTGCACAAAAGGGTCAGAAAATCTGGGCAGCTATGAGCTTGATTGAACGTTCACGTATTTTGGCAAGAGCAGTCAGCATCTTACGTGAACGTAATGATGAGCTTGCAGTGCTTGAGAGCCTCGACAGTGGCAAGGCATATAGTGAAACTTCAACGGTCGATATCGTGACTGGAGCTGATGTACTTGAATATTATGCTGGAATTTTACCGATGCTTGAAGGGCAGCAGATTCCATTGCGTGAGGGTTCATTTGCCTACACCCGCCGTGAACCATTAGGGGTGGTAGCAGGGATTGGGGCTTGGAATTATCCAATTCAGATTGCCTTATGGAAATCTGCCCCAGCTTTAGCTGCCGGAAATGCAATGGTATTTAAGGCCAGTGAAACTACACCACTGACGACCCTGAAACTGGCTGAAATTTATACTGAGGCTGGCGTGCCAGCCGGTGTCTTTAATGTTGTAACTGGTGCGGGAGAAATCGGGCAGTATCTGACGGAACATCCTGATATTCAGAAAATCTCGTTTACCGGTGGGGTAGAAACCGGCAAGAAAGTTATGGCATCAGCAGCAGGTTCTTCTTTAAAAGATGTAACGATGGAACTGGGTGGGAAATCACCTCTGATTATTTGTGAAAATGCCGATCTGAATCTGGCTGCCGATATCGCGATGATGGCAAACTTTTTCAGTTCAGGTCAGGTGTGTACTAACGGTACTCGGGTATTTATTCCTAAAAAGTTACAGTCAGCTTTTGAAACAAAGCTTCTGGAGCGGATTCCATATATCCGGATAGGAGATCCCTTGAAACCTGATACCAATTTTGGTCCGCTTGCCAGTTTTCCTCATATGCAGAAAGTCTTGGACTTTATTGAGCGCGGTAAGCAGCAGGGTGCACGTGTATTAACTGGGGGGCATCGGCTTACTGCAAATGAACTGGCCAAAGGTGCTTTCGTTGCACCCACTATTTTTACTGACTGTCATGACGAGATGGAGGTTGTGCAGCAGGAAATTTTCGGGCCGGTCATGAGTATCTTGAATTATGAGAATGAAGAAGAAGTCATTCAGCGCGCTAACGATACCCATTACGGACTTGCCGCGGGAGTAGTAAGTTCAGATCTGGCACAGGCACATCGAATGATTCATCAACTTGAAGCCGGAATCTGCTGGATCAATACGTGGGGAGAATCGCCTGCACAAATGCCTGTTGGAGGATACAAACAGTCTGGTGTAGGCCGTGAGAATGGTATCCAGACCCTGCAAAATTATACCCAGCTCAAATCGGTACAGGTAGAACTGCAACCATTTCAGTCTATTTTCAAAGCCTGATCAGGAGAGGATACTGTGCAGAAAAAATATGACTACATCATTATCGGTGCCGGCTCCGCAGGTAACGTACTGGCAGCACGCTTAACTGAAGATGCGCAGACCAGTGTTCTTTTGCTAGAGGCAGGTGGACCGGATCACCGTCTGGATTTTCGTACCCAGATGCCGGCTGCTCTGGCTTATCCTTTGCAGGGTCGTCGTTACAACTGGGCTTATCAGACTGACCCTGAGCCTCATATGAATAACCGCCGTATGGAATGTGGCCGCGGTAAAGGTCTAGGTGGCTCTTCACTTATTAATGGCATGTGTTATATCCGGGGTAATGCCATGGATCTGGAACAGTGGGCCAGCTTTAAAGGTTTAGAAGACTGGAGCTATGCAGACTGTCTGCCCTACTATAAAAAAGCAGAGACACGGGATATTGGTGGCAATGATTATCATGGAGATTCAGGTCCCGTTTCTGTAGCTACCCCTAAACAGGGCAATAATGAGTTATTCCATGCTATGGTTGAGGCAGGGGTACAGGCTGGTTATCCACGTACTGATGATTTGAACGGCTACCAGCAGGAAGGTTTTGGTCCTATGGATCGTACTGTAACACCGCAAGGCCGACGTTCCAGTACAGCGCGTGGCTACCTGGATATGGCGAAGGGCCGTCCGAACCTCACGGTCCTGACTCATGCCACGACTAACAAAATTTTATTTCAGGGCAAACGTGCTATTGGCGTTGAATATATTCAAGGTGCAAATACTGCTCAACTACATCAGGTATATGCTAGAAATGAAGTGTTACTGTGTGCAGGAGCTATTGCTTCACCGCAAATCTTACAGCGCTCAGGTATCGGACAAAGTACTTTTTTGAAGTCAATGGATATACCGGTAGTACATGACTTGCCTGGGGTGGGCGAGAACTTGCAGGACCATCTGGAAATGTACCTGCAATACAGATGCAAAAAACCGGTCTCACTTTATCCTGCGTTAAAGTGGCATAATCAGCCGACAATTGGTGTCGAGTGGCTGTTTTTAGGAAAAGGTATTGGAGCCAGCAATCAGTTTGAAGCAGGTGGTTTCATTCGCAGTTCAGATGAATTTACATGGCCCAATATCCAGTATCATTTCTTGCCGGTTGCCATTAACTATAATGGTTCTAATCCGGTGAAAGAACATGGCTTTCAGGCCCATGTTGGTTCTATGCGTTCACCTTCACGGGGCCGGATCAAGCTTAAATCCAGAGACCCATTTGAGCATCCGAGTATCCTGTTCAATTACATGAGTACTGAGCAGGACTGGCGAGAATTTCGTGATGCAATCCGTATCACCCGAGAAATTATGCATCAGCCCGCATTAGATGCATATCGTGGGGAGGAGATTAGCCCGGGTAAAAACTTACAATCTGATGCTGAACTGGATGAATTTGTGCGTAATCATGCAGAAACAGCTTATCATCCCTCCTGTAGCTGTAAAATGGGTGAAGATGATATGGCTGTAGTTGATGGTCAGGGCCGTGTTCACGGCATAAATGGTTTAAGAGTAGTTGATGCGTCTATCATGCCCGTAATTATGACTGGGAATCTGAATGCAACCACCATCATGATTGCAGAAAAACTGGCTGACCGGATTCGTAACCGGCCCTCTTTACCCAAATCACAAGCCCCATTTTATCGGGCAAGTTAAACAAAAGCCGGCATCTGCCGGCCTTTCTATTCAGGCAGATGTACTCATTAAAAGCCTTAAAGCTTCTATTAATATGTTTCTAAATAACTTATTTTATTGTTACAGGTGATTTGCCGCTTTGAACATGTTTTTTCAGTGAAAAGCGATATAATAATGTCCCTTAAATATCCCAGTTATAGATGAGACAAAGAGACAATGTCACCATTAGATCAAGTCGTTCCTGCTACAGATGATCAATCTGAACTTACAATGTCTGTCCTGATGACGCCTGATATGGCTAACTTTTCGGGTAATGTCCACGGAGGAACGATTCTGAAGCTACTGGATCAGGTGGCATATGCTTGTGCCAGCCGCTATTCAGGAAGTTATGTGGTGACGCTGTCTGTAGATAAGGTAAATTTTAAAGAACCCATTCATGTTGGTGAGCTAGTGACTTTTCTGGCCAGCGTAAACCATGTAGGCCGTACTTCAATGGAAATTGGCATACGGGTAGAAGCACAGAATATTCAAAAGCGTACAGTGCGCCATACCAATAGCTGTTATTTTACTATGGTTGCCGTAGATGAGCAGGGTAAACCACGTCAGGTTCCACCACTGAATTTGAACAATGACTGGAAACGTTGCCGCTTTGAAGCTGCTGAACAGCGTAAGGTGCTACGCCTGCAAGAGCATCATCATCCTTCTTGCAGTATTTATAAAAAGACAACATCCCCAAGTTAAGCCAATATATTTACCAGATGATCGCTCCGGTGATCATTTTTTATATCTCTTATTTAAACTTAAATAAATATATTTCAATCATAATGTACTAAAAAGCAAAAGGCCAAGCCGCAGCAAGGCTTGACCTATTTCTTTAAAACTTTTATACAGCTTTAAAAAAATGATGTCACTAAAACATAAAATTACTGTGGCTGAGCAACAGAATCTTTAGCTTCTTCAGCAGCACTTTCAGATGCAGGCTGAGCAGTTGTAGGTTGAGCAGCTGCACTTTCTGTACCAGCAGCAGTTGGTTGTTCCTGAGTTGAAACAACCACTTTTTCTTCAGTAGCTGACTGATCTTTAGCAGTTGCAGCAAAGCTGGTAGCAGCAGTTAGAGCAAGAGTAGTAGCAAGTAATGTTTTAACAAGTTTCATATTGGCATCCTTCTATTTGTAAACAATAAAGAACCCAGTACATATCCCTCAACAGTGTATATGTTCAGGACTTCTGGGTTGGATGTCATGCTATGTTCCCTTTTCTGAGCCTGCAATAATTCATACAAAGCGTAACTTTACGGTTACAATCAAAACACAATTAAGGATTTAATGTAAGTTTAATGTAAAAAATTAAATGATAAATCATACTAAAATGTATAAAATCATGTAAATTAGATTAATATTTGATCAATAAATTAACCTAAATACACAATAGAGGTGATATATTTTTATAGCAATGATTGGTTATTTCTTATATTTTTTATAAATCAATAAAATTTAACAATCATAGAAATTAAATTTATTAAACAATTCAATAATTTGCTTAATTTAAGGTTCTTTCTTTATTTTTCTAAAAATTATTATAAAAATCCAGTAAAAATCTTATATCTTGAGAAAATAAACTATATTTAAATTAAATTGATTAAAAATTGATCTTAAATGTAAGCAAATAAAAATTATTATGTTCATCATTTATATTTAATATGAGCCTAAAACTCTTAAAATCACATAAATCTGGTCAACAAAACACAGCTATAGAATGGTTCAGAATTTTAAAACAGTAGTACGGTGTTTTTGAAAATTATTTTTCCATCTGTATATAGTAAAGAAAAATAAATTTGAAAGAGGATTATTTGAATAGATACATGGCGGAGAGCAGTTAAAAAGTAAAAACTTAAATTAAAAAGATTTCGCAAGCTTTATAAGAGTAAGATTAAGCCTGAATAATTTGTTTATGTTCAGATTTCAATGCAAGTCCAAGTAAAAACTGAACCTATGGTATGAATAGGTCACCAGTATAAAATTGAGATCCCTTGTCTACTATTTTCATTAAGCAGAGTAATTTTCGTGAAGTTGATTCAGACACCAGCCGCAATACCAACCCACATTATTTCCGGTTTTCTAGGTGCAGGAAAAACCACACTGTTACAACATCTGTTGAGGCAGAAACCAAAGCATGAAACCTGGGCTATTTTAATGAACGAATTTGGTCAGATCGGAGTTGACCAACAACTGTTACCTCAGCAGCAGGGGTACGCAATAAAGGAGCTGCTGGGAGGGTGTTTATGCTGTAGCAGCCAGCTTCCTATGCAGATTGCTCTTTCAAGACTGTTATCTGAAACCAAGCCAGACCGGCTATTTATTGAACCTACTGGGCTTGGACATCCGGCCCAGTTACTCGAACAGCTTACTGAGCCTCATTGGCAACAGACGCTTACCGTTCGTGCTCTGGTGACAGTGCTGGATGGTTCACGTTTACACGAACAGGAGTGGGTAAGCCAAAACCTTTATCAGGATCAGCTTAAAGCCGCACAAATCATAGTGGTTTCACATGGTGATCTGATGAGTTTTGCTGATGGGGAGGCTTTAGAACAGCTCAAAAAGGAATATGCGGCCTATGGCCAAGACTGGATAATGGCCGAACAGGGGCAGCTTGATCTGGCAGAAATTGATTTGCTGTATCAGGGTATACAGCGCAAGTTACAGCCTTTGCTTAAAGTACAGCGTTTACAAACAGCACTGCTGAGTGAAGAACCAATTAAAAAGTTACCTTATCATTATGTAGAAACTGCACAAGGTTATAGTGTAGCGGGCTGGCAATTACCTAAGCGCTGGCAATTTGATTTTTATGCTTTGCTGGATCTGTTTTGTACAACCGAAAACTGGCTGAGAATCAAAGGGATCTTTAATACTGATCAGGGCTGGATCTATTTTAACTTCAATCCGCAACAGCTGAATTACAAGTCAGGTGAAGAAGGGATAGATAACCGGATAGAGATAATTACAGATGAAAATCGTAATTGGGAAAATTTTGAGATGAGCCTTTTGGCTGCACAGTTAAATATAGCCGAGGAAAATAGCCAGATTTAAAATTTTCCTTGAGATGGCCATTACTTAAAATAAATAGACCTATTTTTTTGCTATGCTTGGCGCCATTTATACTTTTATGATGAAGATACCGTTATGGCGTTAAAAGCAACAATATATAAGGCAGACCTGAATATTGCCAATATGGATACACACCAGTACAGTGACCATCAACTGACTCTGGCTTTGCATCCATCTGAAACCATTGAACGCTTGATGGTACGTATTGCTGCTTTTGCTCGGTTTGCTGATGAGCAGCTTGAGTTTACCAAAGACCTGTTTGAGACCAATGAGCCAGCCTTGTGGCAAAAGGACTTAACGGGGCAATTGGAAAAATGGATTGAGGTAGGCTGTCCGGATGAAGATAAAGTTAAAAAAGCCAGTTCACGCTGCAAGCAGGTCGCCATTATAGCCTATGGCAGCCAGGTGTCGGACTGGTGGAAAAAGAACAGCAAGATAAAAACTTTGGATAATGTCGAAGTATGGCAGATTTCTGAGGCTTCTACTGAGGCGTTACAAGCCTTGTGTGAACGAACCATGCAACTACAGCTCAATGTAATGGATGGTGAATGGACCTTAATTGGTAACCATGCACAAGCTGTAATTGAGTGGCAACAACTCAAGTAATAGAAGTGTTTTATTCATGATGGAAATTTATTAAAAAGGCTTGCCTCATTCAGGACCTGTTGTTTAGATCATGTTTAATATAAAAGCAAGATTCTTCGCGCTATGGACAGTGAACTCTATTATTTGTTATGTGCCGCAGCAATAGGCGCAGTCATCGGGCTGGAACGGGAATATAAAAATAAGACCGCCGGCCTACGTACTATGATTATGGTCAGTATGGCTTCCTGCCTGTTTACCATATTGTCTCGGCAAATTGGGGAGGTTAGTGATGACCGTATTGCTGCAAATATTTTGACTGGACTGGGTTTTCTCTGTGCTGGCGTTATTTTTAAAGATGAAAACCGTATTTCGGGTATTACTACCGCGACCACTATCTGGATGGTCGCGGCTTTAGGCATGGCAATTGGCGCAGGCTATATTGCTTTAGGCCTGTATGGCACCATACTGGTACTGGTGATCTTAAGCCTGTTAACCTACCTTGAAAAACTGGTAGAAGAATTCAATTTAATCCGTGACTATAAAATGATTTGTCATTATGAGCAGGGATTATCACATTATTATGAGCAGCTCTTTAAGCAGTATGGCTTGAAGGCCAAGCATGTATTGCAGGTTCTAAAGTCCGATGAAATTATTTTGCACTGGAATATAAGTGGTAAACGCCAGCGACATAATTTATTGGTTGAAGAACTGAGTCAGGACCCGCGGATTAAACGTTTAAGTTTCTAGATAAAATTCTAGCCTTTCAAAATATTCTGAATTCCAACTTGTCTTCAAAAAGCATGAACTCGGAAAAAGACTGACCAAGTTTCAGTTATAATAAATGCAATATGACGATTTAGAGTGTATTAAATGTCCAATGAACTGGAAATTATAGATTTGAAAGTGGGCTCTGGTAAGGAAGCAGTAAAAGGCGCACTGATTACCACCCATTATACTGGCTGGCTGGAAGACGGAACAAAATTTGACTCATCGATTGATCGTGGTAATTACTTTGAATGTGTGATTGGTACGGGCCGAGTCATTAAAGGCTGGGATCAAGGTATTATGGGTATGAAGGTAGGTGGAAAACGTAAATTGCTGGTTCCCGCACATTTAGCCTATGGAGAGCGAAAAATGGGCAAAATTATTCCGGCTAATTCGAACCTGATATTCGAAATTGAATTATTTGATGTGAAAACCCGTGATGAATAACTGCGGTCTTTAAGAGCTTTTAAAAAGCCCGGTAGCGGGCTTTTTATTTGGTTGTGCTTAAACAGATGATTTGCGGATTTTACCGTGTTAAATAAAAATAGTCCTTTTCCTATAGGAAAAATACCATGACCCCCTTAGAAATCTTTGCTGTTCTGATGAGTGTGATAGGAGTAGCTCTTACCATTCAGCGAAATATACTCTGTTGGGGCTTTAATATTGTGGCATGTGCCTTATATGCTTACTTGTTTTTTGAATTTAAGCTGTACGGAGAAACCCTTTTACAGGGAATATTTATAATTATGAATTTTTATGGTTTGTACCATTGGTGGACAGATCATCAGCAGAGTCATGAAATCAAGATCATTTCTATTGCCAGGCAGCTGGTAATATTACAGCTTTTACTCTCAGCAGTTTTAGGGCTGCTACTCGGACTGATTTTAAAATACTGGACAGATGCTGCTGTTCCATTGCTAGATGCGCAGCTGGCTGCTTTTAGTTTGCTTGCTACATACTGGACCAGTCGTAGATATATTGCTACCTGGATGCTCTGGGTATGGATTGATATTATTTATGTTGGAATGTTTATCTATAAAGATTTGCTGCTGACAGCAGGTTTATATGCAGGATTTGTCGGGCTGGCTTTATTTGGCTGGTGGCAATGGAAACAGATTGAACAAAAACAGCTACAAGCCAGCTAAGTACTGTTTGACTGTTAAACTCTTGTCTAGCTGCTAATCTTTTCCAGCTGAAAATCTGGATAAGCTGCATAGGGCTGGCCGGATTTAGTATCTATAATTTCGGTATAATCTGCCCCCAATACCAGAATATTACGGTCTTTTACTTCATTTAGCTGAATTTTAAGTTTATCACCATCTAAAAATTCAAAATATCCGGTGTAGACCTCGGCAGCACTTTGAGTGCTATAGCTGGTGCGCACCAGTTTAAAACTCATATCAGGATGCAGTTCAAGGTCTACGCCCATACTGTCACAGCCTTCACAACGTGAAATACAAGTAGCGCAGGGGATTATTCCTTCATATTTCCCCACCCAGGCTTGCAGTTTGGGATCGCTTGTCTGGCCTTGGTCGGTTTTAACCGCAGAGGTCTTCTGTTCAGGTTCAGTCGTCTGGTTGGAACAGCCAAAAGAAATACTTGCTGCAACAAAAGAGGTCAGAAGTGCTTTTTTCATGACTTACCGGAAAGAAGTATTAAATTGTTATAATGTTACATAACTTCTTTTTAAACTTCACCTGTTAAATCATTTTAACAGCACAATTATGCAGTCTAGCTTAAAGAAGGTTTATATAATGAGTACCAGACTCATTTAATGTCGTAAGTAGAAGTAATATGCTAATTGATTTTATTCAAACTCAGGAACAGCAATTTTTTCGGGTTGCAGAGAAAATCATGAATGAGCCTGAGCGTTATCTGCAATTTGATTCAATTTCTGATTTTTACAAGGCAGTATGGCTAGCAGAGTTTCCTAAAGGTACGGTCTGGTTTGCAAGCGGGCTTGACGATGGAGCCGAAGAATTTTATGCCATAATTGAATATCGGCAATATACTTTAAATATGACCTGTACCGGGCAAAATACGGTATGTTCTGGCATCAGTCGGAAAGATCAGTATTATTAAAGTCAATGACAGATCTGAAGAATCAGGATTTAATCGAACTATTATAATGTTTTAACCCTGTTTAATAATCAAAAGGGTTTAACAGCGCAATTTGAATGGATCACTTTGCGACAGAGTCTACAATAAAAAAGAAAGGATTAAATTATGGCACATCGTTTTACTGTTTATGCCACTATTCCAGGTGTTTCTCTGAGTGATTTTAAACGGCTGAGTGCCGATACTTCACTGCATGAAAAAGTCTGTAGACGTATTCCGGGGGATAAGCTGGAAATTCTGGAATCCAGGATTGATCAGGGGATTTATACACTCAAACGTGCTTATAATCTGGATGTCAATATTCCAGACATTGCCAAAAAATTATTAAAAGATGCTTTTCGTCTGAGACGTACAGATATTACCAATCTTGAAGCACTAACCTCGACAGTGGCACTTGGCGCCAACCTGCCACTGGAGGCAAGTTGTGACCGTAGTGTAACTGGTGATGACCAGCAGATTCGTATAAAACTGGACTGGCAGGTCAAAGTAAAAGTGCCATTAATCGGTGGAATGCTGGAGAAACATGCTGAAGGTGAAATCCGCAAGTTTAGCGATATCGAAATAGAAATTGTAGAAGATGAGCTCAGAAAGAACTTGCAGGCCTAGGGGTGCTTGTCCCTCATTCATTTAACTTAAAAAGAATGAGGGACAACAGACTTATTCAAATTTTGATTTGTAAATTATGGCAGTAAAAAATGCCACCAGACATACCACCCAAATATAGTACATTGCACCAATTTTACTGTAGAGGCTCAGCCACTGTACCAGTGGCAGGGTCAGGCCACCTGCAATTGCATAAGCGACATTATAAGAAAATGAAATTCCCGAAAAACGAATCTGGGCAGGGAACATTCTGACCATGCTGTAAGACACCATACCGACCGTACCTGAGAACAGCCCGAGCAGCATATACAATATAAAAATGGTTGACTGTGACACATGACCCAGACTGGTATAAAAAATTCCTGCAATCGCAGCGACGCAGAATGAACCGATCAGAATAACTTTCCCGGCACCAAAACGGTCAGCCAAAAGTCCCGCCAGAATACAGCCTGCCATCTGCATAACAATAGCAGCACTTTGCATGGTAAAGGCATCTGAGCGTTCAATACCGAAAGCGCCGGTAAGCAAGTTAGGCATTGCTAAAATCAGTACCACTACACAACCAGTTAAAAACCAGGTAAACATCATGCCAATAACAACTGCTGTCTTGTGGCGAGCGAGTACCTGCTTGACCGGTAACTCTTTAGACAGTTCTTTACGTGCCTGCATGGCTTTAAAAATGGGTGTCTCTTTCAAGTAAGATCGCAGATATAAAGCAACCAGTCCAAATACACCACCAATAATAAATGGAATGCGCCATGCCCAGTCATGAATCTGCGTTTCACTAAATTTAAGGGAAATAAATAGTGACATCAGGGCACCAAGTAGAATTCCCAGTGAAAGTCCGGCGGTTAACAGGCCATTAGCAAAGCCAATCTTTTTCTCGGGCACATGTTCTGATACAAAAGTCCAGGCAGCCGGTATTTCTCCACCAATTGCAATACCTTGTACTACCCGCATTAGAAGTAATAATAAAGGGGCAGCATAGCCAATACTTTCAAAAGTAGGCATCAGGCCAATGACTAAAGTTGGCAATGCCATCAGTAAGATAGATAAACTAAAGAGACGTTTGCGTCCTATCAGATCGCCAAAATGAGCCATAACCACGCCCCCCAAGGGCCTGAAAAAATAACCGGCTGCAAAAATTCCATAAGTATTCAGCATAGCCCAAAAAGGACTCAGGCCACTTGGAAAGAATAGCTCTGAAATAATTTTGGCGTAAAAAACATAAATGACAAAATCATAAAATTCGAGTGCGCCCCCCAAGGATGATAATCCAAGGGTACGTTTATCCTGCGCACTTAAACCTGAATGTGCTTCCATGCATTGAATTCCATAAAAATATATTAAATTTAACTGATTGTAATAAAATGTTAATTAGATGATTAATCAATCTTTTTTAAAGCATTGTTAACAATATTTTATATGCCAGCTCCATGGGCCAAGAGTAATTTTAGTTTACTTTTCTATTAAGTCGAACACTGTGAGCATAGCATCTTTATTTTTAACTTTAGCCTGCTAACAAAGATTATTAAAATATTCTTTAAGCCAGCTTCTGGGTAAAATAAATAAAGATAATACTGTGCCTGAACAGGAGGGGCTTAGTTTAAAGCCCGTACCGCATCATTTAAGGCCTCTAAAACGGCTTCTTTATTAATTTCCCCAATACTGACAATTCCAATCGCCATATGCCGCTCTGGAATTGGCATGAACAGGCCTACGGCTCCAGATTGCAGCCGACCTTCAGAATAACCATAACCAAGCTGGCGGGCTAGCTTGATTTCTTCTTTCTCCTCCGGTTGAGGCGGATAGGTTGTAGCAATTGCAATACCAGCTGCAGCTGTACCAATCGGATGCCGTGAACCCAGCTGATAATTGATACGTAAATAAGAAGAACCAGTCGATGCGGTTTTAACTACTACACAGTCTGATCCTTCTGCAATTACTAGCGATGCACTGGCTTGAGTCCGATTAGACAGACTATTCAGAATCTGCTGGCTATTAGATGGAATCGTCATTTCATAGCAGTGATATAAATCCTGAATCTTGCTGCTGAGCTCCAGCCCCAGATTTTCATTGGTTTTAATATAACCTAAATGAGTTAAGGTCCGGGTAATACGGTAGGCAATAGTCCGGTTAATCTCTAATAGTTCAGCCAGCTGTGCTACGGTCAACTGGCCTTGATGTCTGGCAATCAGTTCTAATGCATGAATGCCCCGTTCCAGCGTCTGTAAGGTCTCCAATTCTTTTTCTACTCCGCTTGGTCAACCCGGATTTGGGTCTGTCTTAAATAGTAAACAATTGCAAAAAGACATTTTAGCCAATTGACAACATGTCTGCTCATTATTTATTCTTTTACTATATTAGAACATAATGTACGATAATAGAACAGGAAGTTCAAGATGAACGTAAAAGTACCTATGCATGGGCAATGCCCTTTTCATGCCGAGTTACAACAGAAGGGTAAAAACTTTGATATGTTTGCAGCGCCATATCAGCAAGATCCTGCATTGGCTCTGAAGGAGTTTTGTGCACAGCTCCCGATTTTTTTCTCTGAAGCGATGGGTTACTGGATTGTGACCCGTTATGAAGATGTCAAAGCAATTTTTCGTGATTCTATTACCTTTTCTGCCTGTAATGCACTCGAGAAACTGACACCCTCTTGCCCTGAAGCATTAAAAATTCTCGAAAAATATAATTATGGTATGAATCGTACACTGGTAAATGAAGATGAACCGGTACACATGGAACGGCGTCGTGCGTTAATGGATGCTTTTACACCACAGAATCTTGAAGAGCACCAACATTTCGTTAGAGAACTGGTCAGGAAAAAAGTCGACGGATTTATTTATAAGGGGCGGGCAGATCTGGTACAGGAAATGCTCTGGGAAATACCTTTAATGGTAGCGTTACACTTTTTGGGCGTACCTGAAGATGACATGCAGGAACTACGTAAATTTGCAGTTGCTCATACCGTTAATACCTGGGGAAGACCAACATTAGAACAGCAGTTGGAGGTTGCCGAAGGAGTAGGACAATTCTGGGAGTACTCTGGCCGTGTGCTGGAGAAAATGAAAAATAATCCAGAAGGTAAAGGCTGGATGTATGACATGATTGCTAAAAATCGTGTAATGCCAGAGGTAGTGACAGACAATTATCTGCATTCAATGATGATGGCTATTATGGTTGCCGCCCATGAAACTACCGCACTAGCCTCTGCCAATGCATTAAAACTACTTTTAGCTGACCGGAAAGTGTGGAAAAAAATCTGTGATAACCCGCAGCTGATTCCGGGTGCAGTCGAGGAGTGTTTACGGCATTCAGGTTCTGTAGTGGCCTGGCGCAGACAGGTCACTACCGAGAGTGAAGTCAGTGGAGTCAAGTTTAAGAAAGGCGATAAATTGTTTTTGGTGTCGGCTTCTGCTAACCATGATGAACTGCATTTTGAAAATGCCGATGAGCTGGATATTTATCGTGATAATGCTATTGAGCATCTGACATTCGGTTATGGTGCACACCAGTGTATGGGTAAGAATATCGGCCGTATGGAAATGTGTATTTTCATTGAAGAACTGTCACGCCGTATACCAGACCTGAAACTCTGCGAGCAGGAATTTACCTATCTGGCCAATACCTCGTTCAGAGGACCAGAGGCCTTGTGGACTGAGTGGCAAGCCCAGCCAGAACAAACTGCCAGACAAATTACCAGTTTTCCTATTGGAGCGCCTGATCTTAAAGCGATGACCCGTCCGGTACGTGTTCAGGCAGTTTATCCTGAAGCAGAAGATATTATACGTATTGAACTGGCTGCTATACACGGTGAAGAATTACCACGCTGGAGTGCCGGTTCACATATTGAACTGGTATTGCCTAATGGCCTGAGCCGTAAGTACTCTCTATGCGGTTTAGCGACTGATCAATTTTATACGATTGCTGTAAAGAGAGAGCCGGTAAGCCGGGGTGGTTCACAATGGATTCATCAGTATTTAAAAGCAGGGGAACAGATCTACATTAAGGGACCCAAAAACTTTTTTAAATTAAATTTACAGGCGAGCCAGTATGTGCTGATCGCAGGGGGGATAGGTATTACTCCTATTCTGAGCATGGCTAATAGCTTACGTGAACAGGGGCGCCCTTACTGGCTAATTTATCTTTCACGCCAGCGGGCTAGTATGGCATTACTTAAGGAAGTTGCTGCGCATGGTAGTGCTGCCGAACTCTATATTTCTTCTGAAGGTAAACGGATAGACCTGCAACAGCTCTTGTCAGCGCTGCCTGCCGGTACACAGGTTTGTGCCTGTGGTCCGGAAGCATTACTTGATACCTTGACCAACTATATCGAAGACTTGTCACAGGTTCAGCTCACGGTCGAGCATTTTGGTTCAGGGAAGAACCTCTTTTTATATGAAAATGATACCGACTTTGAAGTTGAACTACTGGATAGCGGTTTAACACTGACAGTAGCCCGGGACCAGACCTTATTGGACTGTTTGCTGGACAAAGGAATTGATGTCAGCTTTGACTGTACCGAGGGTTTGTGTGGAAGCTGCCAGCTTCCGGTTGAAGAAGGTGAAATTGATCATCGCGATAAGGTGTTGACCCGAGCCGAGCGTGACGGAATGAAATCGGTAATCAGTTGCTGTTCACGAGGAAAAGGAAAACTCAAACTCAAGCTTTAAATGGTAATAACAACAAATTCAGGGAAAATGATAAAAGGAAAACTAAAATGGATCAGATTAAATCTGTAGCGCTGACGGATGTCAATGCTATACCTCAACAGGTTCATACACAGGCTGACAAAAAAGTTGCCTATGCCACTATTATTGGAACCACAATCGAGTGGTATGACTATTTTATTTATGCAGCAGTGGCAGGCCTGGTCTTTAACCAGCTATTCTTTGCACCTGCCGGACCAGTGGTTGCCAATTTGCTGGTATTTGCCTCTATTGGAATCAGCTTTTTATTTCGTCCTTTAGGTGCATTTATTGCCGGCCACTATGGGGATAAACTCGGGCGTCGTGCCATGCTGGTAATTACCCTTATATTGATGGGTGGTGCTACGGCATTAATTGGTCTGCTTCCTACCTATGCCTCAATCGGTATTGCAGCTCCTATTATCCTGATCATCTTGCGGATTCTACAAGGAATTTCAGCTGGTGGAGAATGGGGCGGAGCGGTATTGATGGCTGTTGAGCATGCACCAGAAAATAAGCGCGGGCGTTTTGGTTCATTTCCGCAGCTAGGTATTCCATTCGGGCTATTGCTGGCTTCTCTGGTATTAGTGATTATGACAGCTTGGTTCTCACCAGGGGATGCCTTTGTTGAGTGGGGCTGGCGCATTCCATTTCTGCTTAGCTTGTTGCTACTGCTGATTGGCCACTGGATACGTCGTTCTATTGGCGAAAGTCCAGTATTTGAAGAAATCAAGCAACGTAAGTCTGCCAATCCACATCCGATTAAAACCCTGTTTAAGCATCATAAGCTTTCAGTACTGCTTGCGGCACTACTATGTGCTGGAACAACCGCACTGGGTTACATGACGACTGGGGGCTTCATCCAGAATTATACAACGAACCCGGCCGGACCGATTGCACTGGAACGCTCGACTATTTTAACGCTCGTAACGTTATCTGCGATTGTGTGGGCTGCATTTACTTGGATTTCTGCCAGCCTGTCTGACCGATTTGGGCGTAAGAAAATGTATATTCTAGGGGCATTACTACAGCTGGGTGCGGCTTTTGTAGTATTCCCTCTGGTCGATACAGCAACCTACTCTGGTATTGCTATTGCCCTGTTTTTGCTGTCAATGGGTGTTGGCTTTACCCATGGTATCAATGCAATTGTTTATACCGAATTATTCCCTGCCTCGATTCGTTTTTCGGGAATCTCAATTACTTATGCACTTGGTTCTATCATCGGCGGCGCATTCGCACCCCTGATTGCAGCCTGGCTCATCAGTGTTTCAAATTCGACCACATTGGTAACTGTTTACTTAATGATGATGGCGAGTTTTGCCCTTATAGCCATCTGTTTACTCAAGGACCGTACCGGCATGCCACTAGGTGCAGATCATGAGACAGAACAGAATCAGTCGCCATTTATCTGGCATAAATAATAGCAAGCTATCTAGCCTCCTATGGGAGGCTTTTTATATTTTATTGATCTAAATCATAAATTTTTGTACTAGATGTCTACTCTATGCCTGGTCAATTTTACTGTCTGATAAACCGGATTGTTCAGTTCTAAAAATGCCATATTATTTTTGGAAATTAAAATGAGGGGGTCAGTTCAATATAAAATTAACGGGAGAATGAGCAAGGAATCTGAATCTTAGCTATGTTTTATGGGAAATCATGTGACCTGAAAGACTTATTTATTTATATCGGTCATCGAATGATACTTATAATATTTGCTCCTTTATATAAATGAAAAATCAACCAATAAAAACAGATTGTGATTATTTAAATTTAAAAAAATATTATATTAATTTTTTGATAAATATATATTTTTATAGATTTTAGTAGTAGGCCTGATTGACTTTTAAAATGCTTGATTTTTACTCTAAAACTTAGCATACTAAAAATTATATTTTACGGTAAAAGTAATTTAATTATGTTTATCGTAATTTATTGGGCTCTTGAAGATGCTATAAATCTCATAAAAATGCTATAGAAAGAAAAAGCAGAAACTATTAGAAGAAATAGAAGAAAGCACGCAGTTTGAGCAATGCTGCGTTAAAAAACATGACAAGGAGTTCAAATATGCATTTTCCCGAAACGCAGCCAAGAAATTCACTCTATTATCCTTATCAGGTTTATCCCTACTTTCATAGTCCGCAAAAGACTGTTGCCCAAACAGGTACAGTAACTATTGTAGGAGCAGGACCAATTGGTATGGCAACAGCATTACTGCTAGCCAGATAAGGTATACAGGTCGTTCTACTGTCTGCTGAACAGCAGTTATCTGAAGGTAGCCGGGCACTGGTATACACCAGGCGCTCTATGGAAATCTTACAGTCTGCTGGCGCTGCCCAACGTATCATGCAAAAAGCCCTACCGTGGACACATGGCAACTCTATTTATAAAGGACAGGTGGTTTTTCGAATGGCTTCACCATCTGGCTCACATGATCAGTTCGCACCATTAAATAATCTGCAGCAGAACTGGTTGGAAAGTTACTTGCTTGAGACCATACATGAGCAGGATAATATTGAGATTCGCTGGGGTAATAAGGTCATTGCACATGAACAGAATGATGAAACAGTCACTTTAACCATCCATACTCCAGAAGGTGAATATCAGCATGAAAGTAGCTGGGTGGTTGCAGCAGATGGAGGACGCTCTGCATTACGCGAACAGATGAAGCTGCGGATGCAAGGCGCCAGCTATGAAGGCCGCTTTGTTATTGCGGATATTCGTATCAAGCTGGACTATCCGACCGAACGTTTGGCCTTTTTCTCACCGGACTGGAACCCGGGCAATACCATTCTCATGCACCGCGAACCAGATCATATCTGGCGTTTTGACTATCAGCTTGATCCAAGTATCAGTCCGGAAGAAGCACTCAAACCGGAAAATCTGAGCAAGGCTGTCAATGACCAGCTTAAAATGATTGGACAGGAACATTTACAGTGGGAAATGGACTGGAGTACCGTCTATTCGGCACGTGCGTTAACACTCGATAATTATGTACATAACCGCATTATATTTGTTGGTGATGCTGCACATCTGTTACCAATTTTTGGCGTGCGTGGTGCCAATACCGGCTTTCAGGATGCCAAAGATCTGTCATGGAAACTGGCCGGTGTAATTCAAGGCTGGGCATCCCGCGAGCTTTTAGAAAGTTATACCTTCGACCGGGTTGGAGCAGTGCGGGAGATTATTGCTGAGGCCGGGAAATCTACCCGCTTTATGGCACCACCCACCCAAGGCTACCGCTTGCTACGTAACGCAGTACTGTCTTTATCGCTAGAACACGAATTTGTACGTCCACTCTATCATTGGCGTACATCACGGCCACATGCCTATAGCTATTCACCTTTGAACAGTCAAAATGATGACAATGCCAGCATGAAGGAAATGACTGAAAATGGTGCCTTGATTCCTAATGTTAAAACTGTAGATGGTTCATTTTTGTATGACCGGATCGATGGTAAGTTCAACGTTCTGGTTTTCACAGAGCAGGGCGAACTTCCTGCCGGTCTTTATACTGAAATTAAAGCATTACAAGCCTGTGCTATTCCTGTGCAGATTATTGCACTTGCGCTGGATGGCCAGACAGTACATAACGCAGAGATGACTTTAAAGATCACTGCAGAACTTGCAGCAGAACATTTTTTTGCACAAAGTGGTTCAATTTACCTGATACGTCCTGATCATCATATTCATGGCCGCTGGCTGCATTATAGGAACTCTGCCATTACCCAAACTTTTGAGCAGTTTTGTCAGCTAACAAAAGGAGTAGCAGCATGAGTAATATTCGGATTGAAGATCTGGAACAGGTATATGACCATCTGGCAGAAAGTATTGATCATCTGGATGCAGAAAAACGTGAGCTGTTTCTGGTCAAGCTGGCTTTACTCAGTGCAAACCAGATTCAAGACAGCACTATATTTTTAAGACTGATTAACCAGGCGAAAGTATTTGAAGATTAATATCTGACTCTATAAGTATTTTAAAATACGGAAAGAAAAAATGAAAAGTACTTGTATTTCGTATTGAAAATATCTTTAATTTTTAATGATATAACTCGGCTGGTAAAGTTTAAAGCAAGCTAGTACAAGAAAAGAGTTTAAAATAAGAATCCCCTCAATAGAGGGGATTTTTTAAACCGGATATTTATTTAGACAATTGAATCATCCAGATTTGGTGCTAGCCAGCGTTTGGCCTCATCCAGCGTCCAGCCTTTACGTTTTGCATAATCTTCTAACTGATCCAGAGAAATCTTGCCAACATTGAAATACTGAGATTCGGGATGAGTATAATAGAAGCCGCTCACCGATGAAGGGGGCCACATTGCAAAGCTGGAAGTGAGCTGTGTACCAATCTTGTCAGTAGAACCCAGCCAGTCGAATAGAACCGCTTTTTCAGAATGCTCAGGACAGGCCGGGTAACCCGGTGCCGGACGAATACCGATATATTTCTCTTTAATCAGTTCCTCATTGCTTAGCTGTTCACTGGCCTGATAGCCCCAGAACTCTTTACGGATACGTTCATGCAGGTGCTCGGCAAAAGCTTCGGCAAAACGGTCACCCAAAGACTGAACCAGAATAGCACTATAGTCATCACCTTTAGCTTTGTATTCATTGGCAAGTTCTTCAGCACCAAAAATTGAAACTGTAAAACCCCCCAGATAGTCCTGAGTCTGGTTCTCTTCGGTGACAATAAAATCTGCCAGAGATAAATTTGGCTTACCGGTAACTTTGTCTGACTGCTGGCGTAAATGCTCAAAATGATGTGTCGCAGTACCTTGTTCATCGTATACCGTGACAGTATCGGCAGCCGTACGTTTAGCAGGGTATAAACCAAATACGGCCCGGGCATCAAAACGTTTATTCTCAATAATATCTTTGAGCATAATCTGTGCCTGCTGATACAAATCAGTTGCTGCTTCACCGACTACTTCATCTTCCAGAATTTTCGGGAATTTGCCTGCCAGGCTCCATGAAATAAAGAATGGAGTCCAGTCGAAATACTCAACCAGTGTTTCTAGCGGATACTGGGTAATGGTTTGAACACCGATAAAATTTGGCTGTGGTGGTACGTAGTCTGGAGCGATCTTGAAACCGTGCTTAACCGACTCGGCATAAGACAGTTTAGCTGCTTTTGGCTGCTTGTTCGCCAGGCGCTCGCGTACCTTAACATATTCATCACGGTGACCCTGTACAAAAGCAGGCTTCATTTCCGGCGAGAGCAGGGAGGTGGCGACCCCTACCGCACGTGATGCATCGGCAACATAAATGACGGCATCATTTGAATATTGCGGATCAATTTTTACAGCAGTATGGGCTTTTGATGTAGTTGCCCCGCCAATCATTAAAGGAATTTTAAAGCCTTTACGCTGCATCTCTTTAGCTACAAAGACCATTTCATCCAGACTTGGCGTAATCAGGCCGGACAGCCCGATAATATCAACTTTTTCATCAATTGCAGTTTGCAGAATTTTCTCTGCCGGCACCATTACGCCTAAATCTACAATGTCATAACCGTTACAGCCAAGTACTACACCGACAATATTCTTGCCAATATCATGTACGTCACCTTTGACTGTTGCCATCAGGATTTTCCCTTTGGCTTCACCAGCAGTTTTTTCAGCTTCAATATACGGGTTAAGCCAGGCTACAGCCTGTTTCATAACCCGAGCCGATTTTACAACCTGTGGCAAGAACATCTTGCCTGAACCAAACAGGTCGCCTACGACATTCATTCCGGCCATAAGCGGGCCTTCAATAACATCCAGCGGACGGGCAGATTTTAGCCGTGCTTCTTCGGTATCTTCATTAATAAAGGCAGTAATACCTTTAACTAGTGCATACTCAAGACGCTTTTCTACCGGTTCATTGCGCCATTCCAGATTTTCAGCTTCACGTTGGGTTCCGCCCTGACCACGATATTTCTCAGCAATACTCAGTAACTTTTCAGTGGCTTCCTGTCCGCTTTCTCCCTGATTGCGGTTCATCACTACGTCTTCAACCGCGTCTTTTAGCTCAGCCGGAATGTCATCATAAATTGCCAGCTGTCCGGCATTTACAATTCCCATGGTCAAGCCCTGCTTGATGGCGTAATAAAGAAAAACTGCATGGATTGCTTCACGTACCGGCTCATTACCGCGGAACGAGAAAGAAACGTTAGAAATACCGCCCGAGATCATGGCATTTGGCAGGTTCTGCTTGATCCACCCTGTTGCTTCAATAAAGTCCACACCATAGTTGTTGTGTTCTTCAATACCTGTCGCTACCGCAAAGACATTCGGGTCAAAAATAATATCTTCAGAAGGAAAGCCAACTTCATTGACCAGCACATCATAAGATCGTTTACAGATTTCTTTCTTGCGCTCAACCGTATCGGCCTGACCTTTTTCATCAAAAGCCATAACAATGACAGCCGCGCCATACTGACGGCATAAACGTGCTTTCTCTACAAACTCATCATAACCTTCTTTCAGCGAGATTGAGTTTACTACGGCTTTGCCTTGTACACATTTCAGTCCTGCCTCGATAATTTCCCATTTTGATGAGTCAATCATGATCGGTACACGGGAAATATCAGGCTCAGAAGCAATCAGGTTCAGGAATGTCACCATCGCATTTTGCGAATCAAGCATCCCTTCGTCCATATTGATATCGATAATCTGGGCACCGCCTTCGACCTGTTGACGGGCAACATCCAATGCTTCTGCATAATTCTCTTCACGGATCAGACGTGCAAATTTCTTTGAACCGGTTACGTTGGTTCGTTCACCTACGTTTACAAATAGTGATTCATCGTAAATATTAAATGGCTCCAGACCACTCAGTCGGCAGGCTGGTTTAATCTGGGGTATCTGGCGGGGAGCAATATCTTTTACAGCATTATAAATGGCTCGTATATGGTCCGGAGTCGTACCACAGCAGCCACCGGTAATATTGATTAAGCCACTTTCTGCAAACTCTTTCAGAAATGCAGCAGTTTCTTCCGGTGTTTCATCATAACCGCCAAAAGCATTGGGCAAACCGGCATTCGGATGGGCAGAAACAAATACATCAGCAACATCAGCCACTGTTTTAACATGTGGGCGCATGGCATCTGCACCCAAGGCACAGTTAAATCCGATTGAAAGCAGATCGCCGTGGCGCACCGAATTCCAGAAGGCTTCAGCAGTTTGTCCGGTCAGCGTACGTCCAGAAGCATCGGTGATCGTGCCGGAAATCATTAATGGTAATTCATAACCTAATTCTTTAAAGACTTCCTTTACCGCAAAAATAGCTGCCTTACAGTTCAGGGTATCGAACACGGTTTCAATCAGAATAATATCTGCACCGCCTTCAATGAGGGCATGAGTCGCCTCTATATAATTTTCTTTTAGGGCATCAAAAGTAATATTACGAAACGCCGGGTTATTAACATCCGGTGATATAGAACAAGTACGTGAAGTAGGGCCAAGTACACCGGCCACAAAGCGCGGTTTATCAGGGGTTGAATATTTTTCACAAGCTGCTTTGGCCAGCCGTGCAGCTTCACGATTAATTTCTGGTACCAGATCTTCCATATGGTAGTCTGACATGGAAACGCGGGTACCATTAAAACTGTTGGTCTCGATAATATCTGCACCAGCATCCAGGTAAGCTTCATGTATGCCCTGAATAATTTGTGGCTGAGTCAATACCAGCAGGTCGTTATTACCCTTCAGGTCATGGGCCCAGTCTGCAAAACGTTCACCACGATAATCTGCTTCCTCAAGCCTATGACGCTGGATCATGGTTCCCATCGCACCGTCAATAATCAGGATGCGTTTGGCAAGAAGCTCTTTTAGGGTGGCAAGCGTAGACATGAAGAGACCCCCAATGCGGATAACTGTAAAATGGGCGCTATTGTAACAGATTCAACTTATATAGTTATGCCTTTGCATGTTAAGCATTTCCTATAAGGATTGTGGCTATTCCTGATATAGCCGGCTACTTTTACCTGATTGGTCCTATATTTTTTTCATGAAATTGCAATATCTTTGCAGCATAGTTATTAACTGAACATGAAACAGACAATTGGTGACTTATAGCTGTAATAATTCAATGAAAGTAATTTATTAGCCCGTAGCTTGTTCTTTTTTATTATTTTAAATATAAGTTATTGAATTTATAAATATAAAAAATAGTAGGAATAGAATAAGAACAAAGATATGGGTTCTAAGGATGACCTGAATAAGCTCAATTAGATGAAAATTGGCTTTATATGACACCCTTTTGTCATATAATTGTCACAATTTAAATAAAGAATAAGGGGATTTTATTATCCTCTTAAACCATCTAGATGAATTCGAATATTCCTCCCGATTCAGATCCAGTACTTCCTGTGGCATCCAGTAATGTACACGTGCCAACACCGAAGTTTTTTATGCCGGTGTTCCTGACGGTAATTGTTGCCACGCTAATCTACATTGGCTTTCAGGTAAATGCTGATCTGGCTCATGTTCCGCCGCTTGGTTTATATTCTATTATTCTGCTAGCCACTGCTTTATTGATTGCTTTAGGCTTTGAATTTGTTAATGGTTTTCATGATACAGCTAATGCTGTAGCGACGGTCATCTATACCAATGCCTTACCAGCACCTGTGGCTGTGATGTGGGCAGGCTTTTGTAATTTTCTTGGGGTAATGGTAGCAAGTGGCGCAGTCGCGTACGGTATTATTGCGCTGCTTCCGGTTGAGCTGATTATGAATGTCAGTAGCGGTGCCGGTTTTGCGATGGTATTTGCTTTACTGATTGCCGCAATCATCTGGAACCTCGGTACCTGGTTTCTTGGTATACCTGCCTCAAGTTCGCATACCCTGATCGGTTCAATTTTGGGGGTGGGTATCATGAACCATCTTCTAAATGCCGCGACCGGTGCCAGTGGTATCGATATGGATCAGGTCATCAAGGTAGGTAAGGCCTTACTGTTTTCACCACTAATTGGTTTTGCATTTGCTGCGGTATTGTTCCTGCTGGTTAAAAAGATCTTTAAGAAACAAATGGAACTGTTTCAGCCGCCAGAAGGAAACAAACCGCCTCCGCCACTGATCCGTGCCATCCTGATTTTTACCTGTACCGGTGTTAGCTTTGCTCATGGATCAAATGATGGTCAAAAGGGCATGGGCCTAATTATGCTGATTCTGATTGGTTTGGTACCTTTAGCGTACTCTCTGAATAAAAATCTGGATCAAGCACATTTACAGTCATTTGAACAGTTATCTACTCAAACTGCTTCTGCTATTTATGCTAATTATCAGGATATCCCGGATGAGCAGGCACGGACTGTACTGACCCGTTATATCCAGACCAAGGAAATTAGCCCTGAAGTAGTGCCAGCATTGGCAAGCCTGACTGACCATCTGGGTGAGCGTGTCGCAGCCTATGATAATTTAAGAGACATGCCTGAAGCAGTAGTCAGCGAAATTCGTAATGACATGTACCTGAGTACCACTACATTTAAGCGTCTAGATAAGGCAGAGGCCTTACCTGCGTTACCTGAAGCTCAGAATAAACTGGTAGATGAATATCGCGATAATCTGGATTCATTCCTGCAATATATTCCGACTTGGGTCAAAGTGGCGGTAGCCCTGGCACTGGGCCTTGGAACTATGGTGGGCTGGAAGCGAATTGTCGTGACAGTAGGTGAGCGTATTGGTAAGCATCATATGACTTATGGTCAGGGGATGTCTGCCGAGCTGGTAGCTATGTCTACAATTGCTGCAGCAGATGGCCTGGGTATGCCTGTATCGACTACACATGTTTTAAACAGTGCAGTTGCAGGTACCATGGTGGCCAATAAATCTGGCCTGAACTTTAATACTGTCAAAACCATTCTGTCCGCATGGGTATTTACACTGCCAGCAACCATTTGCTTATCTGGCGGTTTATATTGGCTGTTTCTCAAGTTATTTGTTTAATTAAAATAGACATTAAAAAAGCTTTGCCTCGGCAAAGCTTTTTTTGTATCTGCTGTTATTTGTTCAGAAAAAGCTTCAGCTTTTCTTTTTGAATTTTGAAAGAAGTTTTTCTACTGGCAGTTTATCTGAAGCCAAGCCATATAAGGCAGCAAAAGGTAGTGCAGTTCGTGCCAGATAAGCGACACGCCACAGACCGCCATGGTTAGCACCTTCCATCATCAGCTCTAAAGGATGTTCTAGTGCAGTGTCTGGATGTGCAGCTGAATCAGGATTGCGCAGATCGTGGATCCATAGGGCTGCCATGATGGCATTGGTAGTTTCAGGTGCAAATGCCTCTACATCAAATAAGCTGGCGCCAGTAAAGGCAGCCTTTAGTAATGGATTCTTGGTGACAGAATGCGTCGTGGTTGATGGGGCAATATTAATACTGACCTGTTGACCCTGATGGCGTGCGAGTACAGCGCGCCATTGTTGTAGGCGCTTGGCTAGTGCATAATTCGGGCCTTGTTCCAAGACCAGACAGTCAGTAATGCCGTAATGTTTGCCATTATCTGACTTTACAAGTATTTGCTGGTTCTTCTGGAAAAAATGTTTCAAAGAAGCGGTTGAAATACCCTTAGTTAGAAGCTTTTGTAACTGCGAGCGGTGTTTGAACTTGTCAGATGCAGCTTGAGCAACTTCTTCCGGCACCGCATATACATCGGTCGGAGTACACATAAACATTAGGCTGGTATCCGGTTTATGCTGACTGACATATTGCATGATGGCATCCATTGCCATAGAAACCCGTACATGTTTTTCACCATCCAGATAGGCGATAGCTGCCAAATCCAGTTGCTGCTTAAAGGTCACCAGCCACTGGCCAATCTCTGGTAACTGGGTCAACAGATTGGCCCCCAGATGCTCTTTTAGCTCGGAAATACTGGCCTGTTCGGGAAAAGGCTGATCGCTGGGTGCGATAAGCGTAGCATTTCCTGCTTCAATAATATTTAAAATTCTTTCCCATACCTGAGCCCGCGGCAAGTCAATAGCAACAATATTGGCTTTCCATTTAGCCAGCCAGGTTAATGGGCCGGCTTCAGAACCTGCACCAAGCAAAACCAGTGTCCGGTCAGACAGGTCAAACCATTCCGGATGTGCCACAGCCTGCTGCAAAGCTTCAGCATGACTTGCCTCAATGATGCCAGCTGCCAGCCATTTTTCTATCTGGCTGAGCAAACTCTGGCCCTGAAGTTTCTGGCCGTGATAAGGCACATACCATTCAGGAGTGTTATCGTTCTTGCCTTGGAACTTGGCTGTATAAAGCTGTTTTTCTACAGGAAGCTGCATCACATCCTTGAGTAAACAGGATTCACCTGCACGGTAGAACACAAAGCTATGATGTGCCTTATGTAAACCCTGCTTGGCAATAGTAATCGGATGATTAACGTGCCGGATACCCTGATATACCAGCGCTTTAAAATATTTTGGATATGTCTTGCGCCAATTTTTTTCTTTAGATGCCTGCTGTGAGCTGTCGGAATCGACCAGTGATAATGCTTCAGCAATAATTTCTTTACCGGTACGGGTCGTACTTGGCTTGTTAGAGCCTTCCTGTACAGGAAATTGTAAACCTTCAAGTGGGTTAGACATGCAAAATATCTCTTCGGATCATTGATTTAATATACATTTGTATACATTATCTATGCCAGATTGGATTAAGGGGTGGCATTATGTGACAAAATTGCAAGAAAATAAGAAAACTGATCTGGTGAGTAAAGAGATTAAAACCGTCTAACAGTAGAATGCTTTTCTCTTCTCTATAAATAGATCAACCGTGAATTTGCCTGATCTGTTTTGATGAGTAGAAATCGTTTCGATAATAATAAAAGCCACGCTAGTTCAAACATAATACTTGCTTGTTCAATATGGGCTTTACAGCCATTTAAACCTATTCAGCAGTTTACCGAAAAATAATAAAACTTCTTTTATAACTCAATCTTGGATTTTGTTTTTATAGTATTTATTTTTAACTATTTACTATGATGATTGCTTTATGATCTTGTGGCTCAAGCCATGAATTAAAGCTTATAAACCAATATATGGTCTTTACTCTATTCAGTTTTTTCTTTGTAAAATGAGCTAGTAAAGGTAATTATTTACCACGGTCAATAGTACGGAACCCGGTATGAGTCGTAGCCAGGTTAAATTCTTGTGGATGACGGCTACTTTTTCTATAACGGGCACAGTATTGACTGGCACAAAGAAAGGAGCCTCCCTTAATCACAAAGGATTGTGGGATATGCTGCGAAGTTCTTAACGCTGAATAATTTCCCATATGCTCATCATGAGCACCGGTATATATGGAACTGGTCCATTCCCAGACGTTACCAATCATATCGTAAAGTCCAAAGGCATTCGGGCTGAAACAGCCCACAGGGGCTATACCTTTAAAATGGTCTTCTTGGCTATTATGAAAGGGAAAATCACCTTGCCAGTAATTTGCATCAGGCCGGTGCTGATGATTACGCGGTTCATGTTTTAAGGGCACATCTGTCTCGTCATTACCTTTGGCTGCGTATTCCCATTCAACTTCAGAAGGTAAATCATGGCCGAGCCAGAGCGCGTAATGTTCAGCATCGTTTTTGGTAATATACCGTACTGCTTCGTTAGCGCGGGCAGGTGGACCCTCTGGCCCTTCAGGCAAGCGCCAGTTATAACCTGATTTAAGTTTCCACCACTGTTGTGGTGACTGCTCATCTGCTTCAAATACGGCAGCTTCGTTCTGTTTTTCGGCATCGGTAATATAGTGTGTAGCTGCTATAAAACTTGCAAACTGAGCCACAGTCACTTCAGTCTGATCAATCCAGAATCCTTTCACTTTCCTTTTTTGAGCCCCAAAATTGATCTCATCTGGATAAGCCAGTTCTGATCCTAATTTCACCTCGCCTTCAGGAATATATAACATCCCGGCATGTGCCTGTTCTAACCAGCCTGAAGGCAGTCCAGAATATGACTGACAGTATGTTATATTTCCCAGATTTAAATTTTTTTTATTTGTGGGGAGGCTACTTTGTTCGGTGTTATGGCAGCCTGCAAAAAGTAGACTGCACAGCCCTAATCTTAACGCTAATTTCATTTGCGGTATTCCAGTACACCATGCTGCTGTACATACTGCTGATAAAGTTGACTCAGCTTTTGAACCTGATCGGGATACTGCTCGGCAAGATTCTGATTTTCGCCGCGGTCATTTTTCAGATTATAAAGTTCCCACTGGCCTGTACCAAGTTCAGGTTTCGCCTGCAAGGCTATTTTCCATTCACCTGAACGTAGATATTTGTTGCCATGTAATTCATCCCCGAATATGAAATCGGCAGGGCGAACCGAGGCAGCTTTATTTTGTAGGAGTGCTTTCCATGAATAGCCATTTGGTGTGTTAATTTTTCTTCCCTTATATTCACTTTGCGGTACAGGAATGCTGGCGAAATCCAGTACAGTAGGCAGTACATCAAGTACTGAAGTAAACCCATGATATTTTTGTGAATCTGATAATACATTAGGGACTTTTATTATTGCAGGTGCAATAGTTGCGCCTTCACCAGCGGTTTCTTTCCATAGATGAAAAGGAGCAGCACTGACCTCTGCCCAACGTGGACCAATATAATGATAGGACTGTGCTGTACCAACAGCATTCAGAGAAGCATCGAAACTCGGATCGCTTACTCCGCGAATAGTACCTTCTGCACCATTATCAGAAACAAAAAAGATAAGGGTGTTATCATAAAGACGGTTAGCTTTTAAGTACTGGATAATTTTGCCAATATTAGCATCCAGGTTTTCTACCATACCCGCATAAACTTCCATTTTACGGGCTTCTATAGCTCTTTGTTCTGGACTCAGTTCAGTCCATTGGCCATAACCTAATTTATCAGTTGCCAACGGTGTGGCTGACTGAAAGTCAGGAGGAATAATACCGAGCTGTTTCTGGCGTTTAATCCGGTTTTCGCGGATGACCCCATATCCTGCATCATAAACGCCTTTATATTTATTGCTATAAGCTTCAGGCGCCTGTATGGGCCAGTGGGGTGCGGTGTAAGCTGCATAAGCAAAGAAAGGTTTGCCACTATTTTTGCCACTTTCCAGATATTCCAGTAATTTATCAGTAAAATAATTTGTTGAAAAAAAGTCATCAGGTAAATCTGCGATAGAAATAATTTTCCCGTCTTCTGTATAAGTCGCTGTGCGTTTAAATGCAGCAGGTGCGTCTTTAAAATGTAAATCCAAGCCCTGAAGCAAGGTGAAAGAGCGGTCAAATCCTTTGACATGAGCATTACTCTCAGGCGTCAAGCCTAAATGCCATTTTCCACTGATATAAGTACGGTAACCATGATCACGCAAGACTTCTGCAATTGATAAAGATCGCTCGTTCAGATAGCCCTCATAACCTGGTTGACCTTTTAAATGGGCAGGAGTGAGTTCTGCCATTGCACCAATTCCGGCCAGATGATGATCTGTACCTGAAATCAATTGGGAACGGGTAGGAGAGCAGGTTGCGGCTGTATGATAATCGGTAAGAATTTTACCCGCTTGCGCCAATGCATCCAGATTAGGCGTGTGTATTTCACTGCCAAATGCTCCCAGATCTGAATAGCCTAAGTCATCTGCCATAATAAACAATATATTAGGCTGCTGTATTTTATTCTGTTTATTGTCTTCGTTTTTATCATCATTACAGCCAGACAGAGAAAAACTGAGTGCCAAACTGGTAAGGGTAAAAAATAGTTTAATTTTTTTCATAATCTAATCAAATGGCAATAAGCTTGCTGCCAAGCCTAAGACAAAGCCACTCGTTGAAAAATGAATAAATTTTGCTTTGGTAAGTAAGAAAATTGCTTAGAACAATTGTCACTATACTAAGCAATTTTTTTAAGAAGAAATTTAATCAATTACTACATTCAGATTATTAAAAAGAAGGCAGTTGTGATAGTTTGTTCAAAAAGTGTGGAATCAGGCGTGGCTCAAGAATAACAGTCATTATTACCCCGTAAGCAGCACCCCATAAGTGAGCACTATGGTTAATATTACTGTTGCCTCGCTTACCGGACCAGATACTGTACGCTATATATAAAACTGCAAAAATAATAGCGGGGACCGGAATAAAAAATACAAAAATCAGTTTCCAGGGCTCAAACAGGATGTATGCAAACAAAACAGCAGAAACTGCGCCGGATGCGCCTAAGCTGGCCCAACGGCTATCATTTTTATGTTTAAGGTAACTTGGCAGAATTGCAATGATTAATCCACCCAGATAAAACAGAACAAAGCCCAGATCATAAAAGTACTGTCGATAAAAGCTTTCAATAATACTGCCAAAGAAAAACAGGGTAATCATATTGAACAGCAGATGAGCGCCATCTGCATGCACAAAACCATGAGTAATAAAACGGTCATACTGACCTTTCTGCATGGCTGGTGGCCAGAAAATCAGGCGATTCATCAGGGCCTGATTGGAAAATGCCAGCAGTGAAACGATCACTGTGATAATAATCAGGGTAACGGTATGATTAAAAGGTAGACCTAGCATAAAATCTCGTATTCATTTGGATCTGTTTAAAGTCATCATGCCATTAAAACAGATCGTGGATGGGAGTTTCATAATAATTCCGACAATTTTAGTTGATTTTTTCGAAATCCCCCGCATCTTCAGTTAAAATACTTGCAATAGCTTGAGGAATAATTGTTATGTCGACTGAGACCAACAGCACTGCAGTAGCAGAAGAGATCCCGAACCTGTTAATTACTCCAAATGCACAAGAGTATTTGCATGATTTGCTAGAAAAGCAGAATACTCCGGGAATTGGTGTTCGTATTTTTGTAGAAAATCCGGGAACACCACGTGCTGAATGCTGTATGGCGTATAGTGCTCCGGAAGAGATTATTCCTACTGACTACAAACAGGATTATCCAGATTTTCCTGCATTTATCGATGCCCCGTCTATTCCATATCTACGTGATGCGGTTATTGACTACAATAAAGACCGTTTCGGCGGACAGCTGACATTCCGTGCTCCAAACTCTAAAGTACCACGTGTCGGTCCAGATGCGTCAATCGAAGAGCGTATTACCTATGTACTCCAGTCAGAGATTAATCCGGGACTGGCAGGACATGGGGGTAACTGTGCCTTGGTGGAAGTGGTAGAAGATGAAGAACATGGTCTAACAGCTGTACTTAAATTTGGTGGAGGCTGCCAGGGCTGTTCAGCAATTGATGTAACCCTAAAACAGGGTGTAGAAACTACGTTGAAACAGCATATTCCCGAGTTGTCACGCGTAGTCGACCAGACTGACCATAGTCAGGCGGAAGGTGCTTACTTTAAGTAAGTTTTACTTTAGGTCAGATATGTATCTAGAAACCTCCTTCGGGAGGTTTTTTATAACCACAAGAAAATATAAATAATGAGAATTGTTATCAATATCATTCCTAATTTAAAAGTTTTTTGTTACACTGCGCAACATTAAATTTCATTTTTCTCCATAAATCCGTAATTTGGGGGCAGTAATGTCTAACCGTATGATGAAGTCTGTACTTACCGTTTCGATTCTCTCAGCTATGTTATCTGTAGCCAATGCAGCTGAAACAGACAAAGCTCAGCAGCAGGAAAATGAGAGCCAGCCACAGGATGCTGTCAAATTAGAAACTATGGTTCTTACCGCAGAAGAGCAGGTAAAACAGTCTTTGGGCGTTTCTATCATTACAGAAGAAGATTTAGATAAATTACCCGTGACCAATGATATTTCGGAATATGTACGTCGTATGCCAGGTGTAAACTTAACCGGTAACAGTGCTACCGGCCAACGTGGCAATAACCGTCAGATCGATATTCGTGGAATGGGGCCTGAAAATACCTTAATTCTGATCGATGGCAAGCCGGTAAATTCACGTAATTCTGTACGTTATGGCTGGCGAGGTGAACGTGATACGCGAGGTGATTCTAACTGGGTACCAGTCAATGCAATCGAGTCAATTGAAGTGTTGCGAGGTCCTGCTGCTGCCCGTTACGGTTCTGGCGCTATGGGAGGCGTGGTCAATATTAAAACTAAAAAAGTGTACAATGAATTACATGGTTCTATTGAAACTTATACCAACCAGCCAGAAAATAGTAAAGAAGGTGATACTAATCGTGTAAGTGTTAATTTGAGTGGACCGATTATTCAGGATGTTCTGTCTTATCGGATCTATGGAAACTATAATAAAACCGATAATGATGCGCCAGATATCAATCCTGTGGTGGGGTCAAACGGTTATCGTGCCGCAGGCCGTGAAGGGGTAGAAAATAAAGATATTAATGCCCGCTTGGCCTGGAAAATGACTGATCATCAACATTTGCTTTTTGATATAGGTTCGGGCCGGCAGGGTAACCTGTATGCAGGTGATTCACAGAACAGTAATCTTGACCCGACTACTAATGATATCTTGTCTCAATTATTTGGTAAAGAAACTAATACCTTGTATCGCGATAACTATGCTCTGACTCATGAAGGGGAATGGAGTTGGGGTGATAGCAAGCTTATTGCTCAATTTGACCGTACCAAAAACAAGCGACTACCCGAAGGAACAGCAGGAGCAAGTGAAGGCCGTATTAACAGTCTGGAAGACCGGGTGACTTCTACCCTCGATACATTGCGTTTTAATGGAGAAGTCACCGTCCCTTTTGAACTGTATGTCCCGCAAAACCTGACGATAGGTGCTGAATGGGTTGAAGATGATTTTAGCGATCAGGAAAATACCAAGCAGGGTGATGGCTCTTATAGTGAAAATTTAACTACGGGAGACCGTAGCAAGATGAAGTCGCGCATAGCTTCTGGATATCTTGAAAACAATATGAAAATTACTGATGCTACAGATATGGTGGTCGGTATACGTTTCGATGACCATAACCGGTCAGGTTCCAATTGGAGCCCAAGTTTAAACCTCAGCCACAAACTGGGTGATTACTTCACTTTAAAAGGTGGTATTGCCAAAGCCTATAAGGCACCAAACCTTTATCAAAATGCGGAAGGATATTTGCTGGGTACAAGAGGAAATGGCTGTCCGATTGGTCTGAGTCAGTGTGTACTACAAGGAAATGCCAATCTAAAACCTGAAACTTCAATCAATAAAGAGATTGGTTTCGAATTTCAGAAAGATATTGTAAATGCCAGCCTGGCATGGTTCCGTAATGATTATGAAGACAAAATTACTTCTGGAGATGAAGTAACGCAGCAGGTAGTTATTGGGGATACAACCTATAATGTATTGCAATGGACTAATATTCCTAAAGCACTTATTCAAGGTCTTGAAGGAAGTATCAGTCTGGATTGGGGGGATGTAACCTGGACTAACAACTTTACTTACATGACTGACTCGGTAAACAAAAAGACAGGAAATCCTCTCTCGGTGGTGCCAAATTATACAATTAACTCTATTTTCAATTACGACATTACTGATGCATGGGATGTAAATTTTGTTTATACCCAGTATGGCCGTCAAAAACCGCGCCAATATAAAGAAACTTCGCTTGAAGATAAGCAGGGTATAATTACTGAGAGTGTTAAAAGTTATGGTCTGGCCGGTATCAATACAGGCTATAAATTTAATGACAATTTCAGTGGCCGGATTGGTATTAGCAACCTGTTTGATGAGCAAAAACTGCGTGACAATACAGTAAATCAGACTTATAACGAACCTGGCCGTGCATATTATGCAAGCTTGAAGTACGAATTCTAAAATCTCTAAAAAAGCCGCTTTCAAAGCGGCTCTTTCAATTTATCCATTTAAAATATTTTGAGCAGATTCGGAAGTATAAAACCGTTCCAGATATACTCTAGCCCGCTTACGCAGATATTCGGAACTGCACATCGTCTGAATTACTGGCTGTAACAGTTGTTGTAACTCATGCTGGATCAGTGACTCATCAATATTCAGGTCACGGAGTAAAAGATCAAAATTACGTTCCTGATTGCGGACGTACCAGGCATGTACACCATCATGGATCTGCTGTTTCAAATACTCGCTCTGGCGCATAAAGTCCCAGATTTCATGCCCCAGCTTCACAGTATTGGGTAAGTCCTCAACTTCAATATATTGCCGTAAAACACTTAAAGGCTGTTTTTTAATTTTATGCCAGAGATTGGCCTGAAAATGATAGAGCTTGTCATTATCGAAATGCTGGTTCAGCACATGTTCACTCATCTGGCTGAGTTTCAATATATTTTTTTGCAAATAATGATGGATTGTATCATCCAGACTGCTATCAGTAACAGTTTCCAGGACTGATTTTCCCATTTTCATAAAACGGCTTACACCCGGCACCTTTTTTGAGACTATAGAGTTATCCAGATAATCCTGAATGGCATGCTGAATGAGCTGAGTAATCATGGCAGAAAAAGCCGGACTATTTACGACGCTTTTAATGAGGCGTTCACGATGCTTACTTTTGCTGGCTACATATTGGGCAATACGATCAACTGTCAGTACTGGAATAACATCTTCTATTCTAGTCGAATCGTTACACGGATGAATCAGTGCAAAACGAATATGTTCAGCAATCTGTTCAATCAAAAAACTGCTGGCGGGTGTGGCCAAAATCTGCTTTTGTAATAAATGATTAATCTCTTCAAAAGACCAGAGATCCTGTAAACGCTGCTTTCTGAACCATTGATAAAAACTGCTAAATTCCAGCGCAATAGTTTCAGGCAAACTAAATTCATGTTGTAAAAAATCAAGATGAGCTTCGATCAGCTGTTCGGTTTTTGTGGCTATTGTCATAATCGTTTTTCTATGGCCTAAGGTTGAGTGGGCTGAATATTTAACGGTTTTTTCAGATTCCGGGTCTTCGCCAGAAAAGGCAGGTAGTGCTGGATGACTAGCTGTTCTGCCTCCATGATGGGCATATGGCCGACCTGGTCCAGAATTACGGGCGGTTCCGCGTGTTTTAATAGTGTTTTTAACTCTTCGGCAACCTCAACATTAATGATTCTGTCCTGCTTACCCCAAATAATCAAACTCGGTGCATCAATAGTTCGGGCTAAGAGTGCAAAAGACTGCGGTGTATAGGTACGATTTAAAGCCACCAGCTGGTCTACCATTTTTGCTGTTTGTGGTGCCTGAGCAATCATGATCTGTTCTTGCGCCTGCTTGTAACGGCGTGGCAAGAAGGGAGGGTTCTGCATTACAGTTTTGAGCAGATAGTTAAAATCTCCAGGTTTAGAAACCACCAGCTGTTTAAGGTAAGCCGGATTATGCAGATAAGGCGTTTTGGCATTTCGAAATACGCCACCACTACTGACCAAAAATAGGCTCTGGGTTTCAAAAGGATATTGGGCTGCATATAGCATGGCAATTGCACCACCCAATGAATGCCCAGCAAGATGCACCTGGTTTGGAATATTAGCTGCCTCGACAAAACGGCGTAACTGCTCGGTAATGTGCGGAACAGACATATCAAAATCTGCTGGGGTCCGGGTTTCACCTCCTGTAGGCAAATCTGGAATGACCACATGATAATGCGGCGTTAAATAATGAGCCAGCCGGTTCCAGTTGTCACGGCTTCCGGAAAGACCGTGCAGGAGGAGTAGCGTGGGCTTGTCAACCGGTCCGCCTTCACTGTAGGACCAGGTCACTTCACCGACTTTCAGGGTTTTACTGCGTAGCCCGGCCCAGCTCCGTTCTTCCTGTAAGGCCTGCTGAAATTCTTTCTGTAATTCTTCATTTTGGGCAATTGCAGTTGGACTTAATATACTTAAACAGCTTCCGAGCAAAATCATGGCAACTGTAGAGGAAAATTTAAAAGTACGCTGCATGCTTGAGCCTGTCATTTATCGGACTTCCCTGAAAAGTTACTCATTATATAAAAAAATCGCTATTGTTATCGACTCTGGCACAGATAGCATACCTGACTGACAACTAATCAGATAAAATGCAGTCAATTCCGTCAGCAGGAAAATAGCGGGTCTGATCATACAGTGTCTTTTATTTTGACAAAGTATTGATACGTAACTATATGAATCAATCATTATAAAAACGTTTCATTCATGAAGTTCGTTAAAAAAGTACGTGATACTCTATTTTTTGTCAGTGACATTCAAAAATTGCAGGATTAAAATATTTTTTAACATTTAAAACAGATGGGAAATAGAATGCTAACTGCCCAAGAAGCTTTAGAACGCCTCAAACAGGGAAATCAACGTTTTGTGAAGGGAGAGACGACTCACCCCAAGCTTCTGTCACATCAGGAACGTGCAGAGATGGCAGAAGACCAGAATCCGTTCGCCATTATTCTGGGCTGTTCTGACTCACGTGTTCCGGCAGAAATGGTATTCGATCAGGGCCTCGGTGACCTGTTTGTTATTCGTGTAGCTGGTAATATTGTTGCACCTTCGCAGGTAGGAAGTGTCGAATTTGCTGCAGAGCGTTATGACTGTGCTGTAGTTGTGGTACTAGGCCACAGTCATTGTGGTGCAATTCAGGCCACTATTAATGCTCTGAATAATCCGGATCAGGAACCTTCCATGAACCTGATGTCAATTGTGAACCGTGTACGGCCTTCAGTTGAAATCCTGATGCAGACCGAACTTAAAAATGATGTTAAGAAACTGTCCAAGCATGCAGTACGTTCTAACGTGTTCGCATCAGTTAACCAGTTGCGTCATGGTTCAGCCGTACTGGAAAGCCTGATTGCTAAAGGTAAGATGATTGTTGTAGGGGCAGAATATTCACTCGAGACAGGTGAAGTAGAGTTTTTGGATTTCTAACACAGAAAAATATTTAATCAGGCCTGGTATGTAATGACATACCAGGCCTTTAATTTATAGTGCGCCCTTAATATAAGGGTAAGCATTGTTGAGTAGTCTCATTTGGGCCTTGCTATTGGGGTGTACCAGATCTGCCTGCATCAAGGTTTTATTGCCAGCAATTCCTTCCATAAAAAATGGCATCAATTTTACCTGATACTGCTGGCTGACTCTTTTATAAGTATTTTCAAAACTCTGACTATAAGCCGCGCCATAGTTTGGGGGTATCTTCATGCCAAATAGCAGCACTTTGGCTTTTGAAGCTTTTGCCTGCTGTACAAGTTGTCCAAGATTTTTCTCAATCATCTGTGGTGGCTGTCCACGCAGACCATCGTTCCCGCCCAGCTCAATCACGACCACATGGGGTTTATAGGTTTGTAAAAGCTTTGGAAAACGGGCCAGAGCACCACTAGTGGTTTCACCGCTGACGCTTGCATTGACCACTTTGTGCTGTTTCGGGTACTGTTGGTCAAGGCGCTTTTGCAATAACTGAACCCATCCCTGTTCCGGTTTCATACCATAACCGGCACTGATACTATCGCCTAAAACCATAATAGTTTTAGCTGACGCCATTAGCGGAACTGCAGCCAAGCCTGCAATAGCCAGACGTTTAAGAATTAAAGACCACAATTTTCGATTTTGCATATCAGGAATTTTATGAATCAGGCCAATTTGCGATCTTCCATCATGCCACAACCGATTATTTCTGCCCAGCAGATCACACAAAGCATCCAACTGCCGCATCAAAATTTAACAATTCTAAAAGAGGTTAATTTACAGATTATGCCGGGAGAGCAGGTGGCTATTACAGGTCGCTCTGGTTCGGGTAAATCGACATTGCTGGGTATTCTGGCAACACTGGATCAGGCCAGTTCTGGTGAACTGATTATCTGCGAAGAAGAAGTTCATCGGTTAAATGAAGAGCAGCGTGCTCAGGTGCGCCTGAAATACATTGGCTTTATTTTTCAGTCTTTTCAGTTATTGCCAGCCTTAACTGCTGTCGAGAATGTGATGTTACCACTCAGGTTACAGCCAGACTTCCATTACCAGACAGCTGAACAAAGGGCTTTAAAACTTCTGAAAAGGGTAGGGCTTGAGCGACAGGCCGGTCAGACTCCAAAAGTACTTTCGGGCGGCGAGCAGCAACGTGTTGCCATTGCACGGGCACTCATCAGTGAGCCTGCGATCATTTTTGCCGATGAGCCAACAGGCAACCTCGACGGACAGACAGCTGAAGAAATTGAGCAGTTACTGTTTGAACTGAACCATGAACTGGGCACTACACTGGTACTGGTTACTCACGACCCTGAACTTGCCCGACAGTGCCAGCGTCACTTCGAACTGGTGAATGGCCATCTGATTGAAAAGACTTCAGGAGATACCCATGTTAAGTCCGGTGCTTAAACCGCTATTAACACAGAGCTTTCGTAGCAGTGGTATCTATCTGTTGATCATTGCACTGGTTCTGGCCATCAGTGCCACAACCGCAGTTAAATTCAGTAATCAGCAGGTACAGCAGGCGGTTGCCTTACAGGCAGCGGAAATGCTTGCCGCTGATCTGGTGCTAAGTGATACCGCGCCGCTCGAGCAAAAATGGTTCCAGCAGGCCCGGCAGCTGGGTTTGGCACAGTCAAAGGTTACTGTATTTAGCTCAATGGTCCATACGGATGACCAGTTTGTTATGGTTAATGTTAAGGCCATAGATCAGGCCTTTCCTTTGAGAGGAGAACTGCAGAGTACCTCTGCTGCTCAAATTCCCAATCCGGGAGAAGTCTGGCTTAGCCCACGTGCCTTGGAACTATTAAAGGTAAAAGTAGGTGACCAGATCCAGATTGCAGATGGCAGTTTTAACGTTGCAGCAAAAATTGTTAAAGACAGCAATCAGGAATTAGGATTTTCGGGATTTTCACCCACTGTCATTATTCACCAGCAAGATATCGCACGTACAGAAGCTATTCAGGTGGGTAGCCGGGTACAGTACCGTTTATTGATGGCCGGATCACCGCAACAGGTACAAGCTTTTGAAAAAGGTTTTGAACAGCTCACCGGACAAAAGCAGAAAAATAAAATTGATACAGAACAGGCAGGGGAAACTACCAGCCTGCAGTTGCGTAATGCGGGTGAAGCCAATACACGTCTGATGAAACCGCTTGAGAATCTGGATACCTTTTTGCAACTGGCAAATATTCTTACCATTTTACTCTGCGGTATTGCTATCGCGCTCACTAGCCAACGCTATGTCATGCAAAACCAGGACCATCTGGCGCTGCTGCGCTGTCTGGGTGCTTCCAAACATAGTATTTTATGGGCTTATCTTATACTGCTGGTGATTATCATGCTGATTGCCATCAGTTTTGGCGCAATACTGGGAATTGGACTTGGTTATGGCTTGCTTCAGTTGATGCTGCAGCTCATCCCTAATTTGAACATCCAGTTTTCGGCACTGGCCATGCTACAGGGCCCGTTGCCTGTAGCCATGTTTACCAGTGCCATTGTGTTGTTGGGTTTTATCGGACCAAGCTTATGGCAACTCTTGAATACGCCCCCTATTCGGGTGATTCGTCAGCAGGAAAAATCGGTTATCTCTATTCTGGTCATGCTTTCCACCGGGCTATTAAGTCTGGTGATCTTTAGTGTGGTACTCACAGAAAATCTGCGACTGACGGCATGGGTAATGCTGGCGATTATCCTGTTATGTACAGTACTTTACGGCTTAGTCTGGCTTATTTTGAAAATATTAAAAGCAGCAAAAGGCCGGATTTCAGCTTATGTACGTACACCCTATCAGACTGCTTTGCAAATAACAGCGCTGGCCTTGGGTTTAAGCCTGATCACGGTGCTGGCCGTATTGCGTACCGATATGCTGGAGCGCTGGCAGCAGCAACTCCCTGTAGATACACCGAACCAGTTCGTTTATGGCTTGCCTCCTTTTGACCTTGAACCATTTCAGCAACAGGTTCGACAAAATGGTTGGGCTGGAACAGCACTTTATCCAAATATCCGGGGACGTTTGACTGAGAAAAATGGTCAGCCTTTCTCAAGTGAACTTATTCAGAAAAGTAACTCCTTGCAACGTGAACTTAATCTTACCCAGACAAAGCAATATCCGGCAGATAACCGGATTATTGAGGGAGCTGCTTCATTTAGCCGGATTGGACAGGTTTCAGTTGAAGCAAAAACAGCAGAAGAGTTAGGAATCAGGGTCGGGGACGAGCTGGGTTTTAGTTTGCCAGAAGGCCTGTTAAAAGCCCGGGTCATTAATCTGAGAACCGTTGAGTGGGAAAGTTTCAGTCCTAATTTCTTCTTTATTTTTTCACCAGACACAATAGATGAAAATGCAGGCAGTTATCTGGGCAGTTTTTATGTACCTGAAGAAGACAGGCCTAAACTGGTTAATCTGATTCAACAATTTCCGAATACGGTTTTTATTGATGTCAGTATGATTCTGGAACAGGTTAAACAGCTGGTAAATGTTCTGGTACAGATTATTACTGTACTGGCAGTACTGGTGAGTATCTCCGGTTTTCTGGTACTGCTGGCATGTCTAAACCTACTGATGGACGAACGTAAGCAGGAAGTTGCGCTATTACGTTCTTTTGGCAGTTCAAAACATAAATTAAAACAGATGCTGAGTCTGGAAATTGGATTAATCGGTTTTATTTCCGGAGCGGTCGCTTGTCTGTTTGCAGAGGTGATCAGTGCAATTGCCAGTTACCGTATGGAGTTGCCGATACAGTTACATGCTGAAATCTGGCTATTTCTACCACTTGTCATGACAGTCGTATGTGCCATCATTGGCCGATATCGCTTGAGCTATCTCTGTGATATTCCACCATTAGAGAGTCTGCGCTCGATTAATCAGTAAAAGTTTTTAGATAAATGCCAGCCTGGTTTAAAAGCCAAGCTGGTTTTTCATCTGGCTTAAAATTTCCTGCCAGAGGGGCTGAATCTGCTGTATCTGCTCCAGATTATACTGATACAAGGCCAGACAGCATGCTGCACCTATCAATAGGCCAGCCATTCCCCCTATAACGCTGACACGTAAACGCTGGCTGAGATACCAGAGCAGTGCTAACAGTATACCCATCAACATGCCGCCGATATGGGCTGCGTTATTAATGCCACTAATCATAAAACCCATGCCCAGATTAAGCCCCATAACCAGTAATAAGGATTTTCGGTCCAGAATAAACTGCTGTCGGGGCAGTACTGGTAATAAAGATAGTATAGCCAAGGCTGCCCCCAGACCCATGACTGCGCCCGATGCGCCTGCACCTACACGTGGCAATAGCTCGGGTTCAAACTGATTCAGCAGGCTATATGTATTTTGAACATCAATATAGCCGCTGAGCAGACTTCCCATAAGACCGGCCAGTACATATAAACCTATAAAATAGGACCGTCCAAACAGCTGTTCAGCCACACTGCCAAAGATATAGAGGGCCCACATGTTTAACATAAGATGGATCAGACCAAAATGAAAAAACATGCTGGTGAATAGCCGTTGAGGTTCCTCTAAATAGGTTAAAGGTGCATAATCAGCACCCCAGCGGATTGCATCAATGATCTCAGGCTGGGTAATATCAACACCAGCGAAAATCTGCCAGGCGAACAACCCGACATTGATTGCAATCAGAAGCGCTGTACACCACCAAAGCTGCGTATTGGATTGAACCGGAAAAGGTGAATAGTTCGACATGCTTTTTTAAAAACAGATACGATATGGTCGAAGACAGCTTAACACGAAAAAAAATGAATACAGGAGTAACTCTCTGACATGAAAGCTATTATTGTTCGCACTTTGTTAATTCTTGTCAGTCTGTTTCTTTTAGTACAACTCTGGATTTTTAGCAGTCTGGTGTGGTGGCGTACCCATCCGGTTGAAACCACCATGTTTATGCGACTAGATTACTGGGCAGATCGAAGTCAGCCTATCCAGCATGAGTGGCGTGACTATGACCAGATCAGCGATTACTTTAAACATGCAATTGTCGCTGCAGAAGATGGCAAATTTCTTCAGCATCATGGATTTGACTGGGATGGCATCCAACACGCTATTGAACGTAACGGAGAAAAGGGGCAAGTGGTGGCCGGTGGTTCGACTATCTCCCAGCAGCTTGCTAAAAATCTGTTTTTATACAATAAACGCTCTTTTTTACGTAAAGGTCAGGAGGCTATCGCGACCTGGATGATGGAGCGTATGTGGACCAAACAGCGTATTTTAGAAGTTTATATGAATTCGGTTGAGTTCGGGGAAAATATCTATGGGGTAGAAGCTGCGACCCAGCATTACTTTGGTAAAAGCTCGCATAGTCTAAGCCGTGAACAGGCCGCTTTTCTGGCTGCACTTTTACCAAATCCGAAATACTATGATGAAAACCGGAATGACCGGAAATTACAGTACCGCAAGCGTATGATCAGTAAATATATGCGTTATAGCCATATTCCTTAATAATTTTTTAAAGATAAGCCCATTTTTTGGGCTTTTTTTTATGAAATTGTCAAAATTTTAACGCATACTTGAATGAAATATATCAGTTCTCATTCGTATAGGTTGCAGCATGAATAGTATAGTTCCAGCCAGTCCTTCAGAATATACATATAATGACCGCTACATTAACCGTGAACTGTCCATTCTGGACTTTCACCTGCGGGTACTGGAACAGGCTGTTGACCCGATACATCCCTTGCTGGAGCGTATGAATTTTCTGCTGATTTTTTCCCGTAATATGGATGAGTTTTTTGAAATCCGTGTTGCTGGAGTTATGGAGCAGCTGTACTTGGGAAATGAAAGCCGCAGTCCTGACGGTTTAACTCCCAAACAGGTCCTGGAAAGCATTTCCAAAACTGCACATGAGGCCATTGCCCGCCAATACCGGATATTAAATCAGGAAATTTTACCCAAGCTGCGTGAAGAAGATATCTGTTTTCTGCGCCGTGGTGATTTAACACCTGCCCAATCCGCCTGGGTCAAAAAGTATTTTCAGGAGCAGGTTGCTCCAGTACTTACACCTATCAGTTTAGATCCAGCGCATCCATTCCCAAGACTGGTAAATAAAAGCTTAAATTTTATTGTCACCTTGGAAGGTAAAGATGCGTTTGGCCGGCAGATTGATCTGGCTGTTGTTCCTGCCCCCCGTTCATTACCGCGTGTAGTTCGCTTACCCGATGAACTGACTGGTGGTAAAGAGCATCATGTCATGCTGTCTGCGATTATTCACGAACACGTTTCAGACCTGTTCCCCGGTATGACAGCTACCGGCTGTTACCAGTTCCGTGTGACCCGAAATGCCGATCTGGCACTCAATGAGGATGTGGAAGATCTGGCTAAAGCTCTTAAAGGCGAATTAAGCTCGCGACGGTTTGGCCGTGCAGTACGTCTGGAGGTAACTGAAAACTGTCCACAACATATTTATGAGTACCTGCTAAATGAGTTTGATCTGGATGAGGAGCAGTTATATAAAGTGGATGGTCCGGTCAATCTGGCCCGGCTGCTGTCAAACTTTAAACGTCCTCATCTACGCTATAACTCGCATACCCCGATAATTCCTAAAGTCCTAAAAAAATCAGAAAATATTTTCTCTGCCATGCAGAAACAGGACATTTTACTGCACCATCCATTTGAATCTTTTGCACCGGTAATTAATCTGCTGCGTGAAGCAGCGCGAGATCCGCAGGTATTGGCCATCAAGCAGACTCTATACCGTTCTGGACCGGATTCTGAAATTGTACAGGTTCTGGCAGAAGCTGCACGTAATGGCAAAGAAGTAACCGCAGTGATCGAGCTGCGTGCCCGTTTTGATGAAGAGTCCAATATTGAGGTAGCCAATGTCCTGCAGGAGGCAGGTGCGGTAGTGGTATACGGCATTGTAGGCTATAAAACTCATGCCAAAATGATTCTGGTTATCCGCCGTGAAAACAACAAACTGGTGCGTTATGTACATCTGGGTACAGGTAACTACCATGCAGCCAATGCACGGATTTATACTGACTATGGCCTGATGACCACTGACAAAGAGCTTTGTGAAGATGTACACCGTATTTTCCAAGAATTAACTGGAATGGGTAAAATGGCCAAGCTGAAAAAGCTGCTGCATGCCCCATTTACACTTCATCAGCAGTTGATTCACTATATTGAAGAAGAAATTGCTAATGCCAAAGCCGGGAAAAAAGCCCGTATTATCGTAAAGGTCAATGCCTTAACTGAAATGCAGCTGATTAACAAACTGTATGAGGCTTCACAGGCTGGGGTCAAGATCGATCTGATTATTCGCTCTATCTGCTGCCTGCGTCCGGGACTGCCAGGCCTTTCGGAGAATATTCAGGTCCGTTCTATTGTAGGTCGTTTTCTGGAGCATACACGGGTTTATTATTTCTCAAACAATGGCAATCCGCGTATTTACTGTTCCAGTGCCGACTGGATGGACCGCAATTTATTTAATCGGGTAGAAGCCTGTTTCCCTATCGAAGATCCAGCATTGAAAAAACGTATCTATGAACAGGGGCTGGCAACCTATCTTAAAGATAACCAGCAGGCATGGATATTACAGGGCAACGGGCAGTGGCATCGTGCCCAGCTGGCTGAAGGTGAGGTACCTTACAATGCCCAGCAGACGCTACTGGAGATTTTTCAATCATGATAAAAAAGGAGCCTTAAGGCTCCTTTTTACACTAAATAAAATGATCAGACATGAGCCTAAGCTTGTAACTCACTGCTGATTTTCTGAAAAATCTGTAACAGGACGTCGAACTCGCTCTGTAATGGCGTACTTTTACGGGTAACCAGTGCAAGCGTACGGTTTGGCGCCGCCTCAATCGATTTCACCATCAACTCTTCATTGCACTTAATCATATTATTATGAATGGCAATTTCAGGAAGCAGAGTAAAGCCCAAGTTAGAAGATACCATTTCTACCAATGTAGGTAATGAGCTGGCTTTCAGGCGACTATCATTTTTACGCTCACCAATCGGGCAGGCGCTCAAAGCATGGTCACGTAAGCAGTGGCCTTCTTCAAGCAGCATCAGTCGCGACAGATCCAGATCTTGCAGACTGTTTGCATTGGCTGCTTTCTGGTCAGCCTTATGATAAACCAGATACAAATCTTCTTTTGCGATTTCAGCCACTTTCAAATTACGGGTATCAAACGGTAGAGCCAGAGCAACCATATCCAGATTACCATGTTCAAGCTTTTCTACAATTTTCTCGCTTTGAGCTTCATGCAGATGTAGCTGAATCTTGGGTAACTGTTTATGCACTTCTTCAAGTAGCTGTGACAATAGAAAAGGTGCCATGGTTGGGATAATGCCCAGATGCAGGTCACCAGTCAACGGCTCGCTCATTTCACGGCTTAAACGCATTAAATCCTGAGCATCGGCCAGCAATACACGCGCTCGTGCGACCACCTGTTCACCCAGGGGAGTTAAACGTACATTCTGGCGGTCACGTTCTACCAGAACCCCACCAAGCAAACGTTCCAGCTCCATAATTCCGCCCGATAAAGTGGACTGGGTTACGAATGAACGGCGCGCTGCTTCAGTGAAATGCAACGTTTCAGACAGTGTTACAAGATATGACAGCTGTCTTAAAGAGGGTAATGCAGCCATAGTGTCCTAATGTGTATGATTAAAATGATGAGCAAATAAACTGCTAAGTTTAGGAATAAAATGCGGCGGAATATCATGCCCCATTCCATGAATCAATTCAAACTTAGCGCCTGGGATTGCTTTCGCAACAGCTTTGCCGTGGCTCGGTGGAAGTAAACGATCACGTGATCCATGGATCACTAATGTGGGCTGATGGATCTGTTTATCCAGCTTTAGCAATGAACCTGTACATAATATTGCTAAAAACTGTTGAAGTACACCCGCTGGATAATAACTCCGTTGATATAGTTTACGTGCACTCTGTATGGCTTCAACCTGATTAATATAGCCGGGAGATCCTATAATCTCAAATAACTTCAAACTATGACTAATAATTCCTTCTTCATCATTGCTTTCAGGCTTGCCAATCAGGCTAAACAGCTGTTTTGGAAAAGGAGGGGGAAGCAAAGGCTGATTATTGCTGGTAAACATCAAGCCTAACTTTTCGACCTTATCCGGATAGCGTGCTGCAAGAATCTGCGCAATCATACCACCCATTGAAGCACCGATAACATAGGTTTTTTCCAGCCCCATTCTTTCAAGCAGTAAAGCTACATCATCAGCCATGTCATAGAGGGTATAAGGTGCTCCCTGATTCTGTAGACCAAGCGCAAAACGTCCCATCAGCTTAAAAGTATTTAAACGTGGTCCTTTATGACGTATCTTTGATGAAAGTCCAATATCACGATTGTCAAAACGAATTACCCGATAACCCTGGTCAATTAATGATTTACAAAAGAAATCCGGCCAATATAAAAGCTGCGCACCTAGTCCCATAATTAACAAAATAGTTGGATGTTCAGGTTTACCGCCAATCTCTACATGAAGTTCGATTCCGTTGCCTAAATCGACCCGAGTTTCATGCATAAAAGAAGAATAAGGTGAAGCTTTAAGTTGAAAATTACTATTCATAAAACCACTTATCTCCCGAAACAGCGGTATTGACTGAAAATCACTCTGCTTATTTATGCGCTAAACTTGAGGCGGAATCAAGTCAGGGACCTGTTTTGCCAGGTTCAGGCGCTGCTTGCCTGCTGTTGGACCAAGTAAAACAAAACCGCGTAATGTTCCTGAAGCATCTACAGCTTTGGCAATCAGACCATCTTCAAGCTCTTCATTTTCCCAGGAGACTTCAATATCTAAAGGGGCAGGAAGAACAGTAAGAGGGGCAGCCGGAGTTTTTACTGCAACGGGCATAGCCGGATAATGGACGTGAGTATGCTCACCATTTAAGGTTTTAGCCAGAGCCCGTGCCTGTTGCATAATCGGCATGACATAAGGGAGCAGGGTTCCATTTACCTCGGCACAGTCACCTACGGCATAAATATCAGGCTGACTGGTTTCCAGCAGGCCATTTGTAACTATACCGCGACTGGTCTGAATCTGGGCTGCTTTCGCCAGTTCAAGGTTTGGCTGCAAGCCAATTGCAGAAAGCACGATATCAGCCTCCAATACTTTTCCATTTGCAAGACTCACAACATAGTCATCATTTTCAATTTTATTAACCTGCTCTACAGTAGTATTAAACACAAACTTGATACCGGCCTGTTCCAGTTTATGCTGGAATGAACTGGCCACATGCTGAGGTAATAAACGGCCAAGCGGTTGTGAGGACAGATCAATCACAGTAACGCCGTGTCCGGTATGCTGCAAGTCATTGGCAAATTCACAGCCAATTAGACCCGCACCTAAAATCACAACACGCTTATCTTTACGCGATGACAGATTTTCACGGAATGTACGGTAGTCGATTAATGAATTTACGACATGAATATCTTCACTGGCGTTCCCGGCAATATTCAGGCGAACCGGATTAGCCCCAACGGCCAGAATCAGCTTGGAATATTTCTGCTTTCGGGACTGCTGATCTTTTTCAATGAGCAGTTCATGCTGCTCAGGATGAATTTCTTTTACCCAAGTAAAGGTCTCAATCTGCATATTGAGCTGGGCCGCCATTTTCTGTGCATCACCCAATGGAATCTGTTCAGGTGATTTATTACCTGCCAAGGCGTTTGAAAGAGTCGGTTTAGCATAATTTACTGCATCATCGGCACAAATCATCACAAGTTCCTGTTCAGTATTTAATTTACGGAACTCCCGTGCAAGGGTATAGCCTGCCATCCCTGAGCCGATAATGACGATAGGGTCCATATTTTTCTCCATGTTCAATAAATTATGCTCGATGTAAAAAAGACCATGTCGGGCATGGTCTTAGTATTATTTAAACTTCGATCATCTCGAAATCTGCTTTAGATACCCCACAATCCGGGCAGGTCCAGTCATCCGGAATATCTTCCCATTTTGTTCCCGGTGCGATGCCATCTTGTGGCCAACCTTGAGCTTCGTCATAAATCCAACCACAAACGATGCATTGGTACTTCTTCATCTGTATCTCCAAAACTGCTGGGCCAAAAGACCTGGCAGGAAAAACAAGCAGCTATTGTTAAATCTTTAAAATTATAAACATTCAGGAATGTTCATCTTGCCATAAATTTTTACGCTGTTCAGCAGTCAAAGTAAAGCAAATACCGGAGTTTAACCAGTTTGAAAACTGAGGTAATGGCAGAGTAGGTCAAAAGGAGGGGCAAACAGGCAATATTTTGTACTATTTATTCCTAAATGACTGAATCTGTAAGGATATAAAAATATTAATTGTTTTAAAATTATCAAATATCAAATATCAAATATCAAATATCAAATATCAAATATAGGATCAGTCATTATTTTTAATAAAATATCTGATAACAGACATGAGACTAAAAAAGGAGAAGCCTAGATAATAAGACCATAGTCTACTAGCTGGGCAGCGATGATTCATTTATTTTAAAGATAGGTAAAATTTTATTTAGAAATACCTTTAATTAAAATTAATTAAATTCAGACACTTATATTTTTTATTTTTTTGATTACTGAATACTCTGCATTAGATAACTGGCTATAACCTGAATAAAAGCATAAAATTCATGCATTCTTTTTCGTTTTTTCAGATCCTCTCCCATGACCAGTTTGCATACAACATTGTGGACTCATATCCGCACGGTACAAGATTTCCCTAAGCCCGGTATATGTTTTTACGACCTGACACCTTTATTCATGCAGAATATTGCCGCTTTAACAGATGCTTTAATTGCTAGCATTCCGGCTGAAGCGCTAAATGAAGTCGACAGTTTCCTGGCGGTAGAAGCACGTGGTTTTGTTTTGGCCAGTCTTTTAGCCCAGCGTTTAAATAAAGGTTTATTACTGGTGCGTAAAGCTGGCAAATTGCCGCCTCCAGTAGTGGGTGTTGGTTATAGTCTTGAGTATGGCGTAGACCGTCTGGAAATGGCTGATGGTATTGCACCACAGAAAGTTATTATTGTTGATGACGTGCTGGCTACAGGCGGTACTTTAAAAGCTGTAAAACAGCTTGCTGAAAAATGTCAGCATCATATTCTTGGAGCAAGTATTTTACTTGACCTGCCAGATTTACATAGTGATTTAGGGGTTAATATCTGGTCTGTTCTGGATGAACGTACCCAGCCTGAAGCACAAGTCGCCTAAAATTTATTCTTATAAAGCCGGATAATTCAGATAGGTTGCAAAAAATGGTTCTCCAGATGATGCAACAGCTGATTTAAATTATCCGGATTAGACAGGCGGTGACAACCGCCTTCTACTGCTTCAACTAGCATAAACTGTTCCAGATATTCTTGTGCTTCCAGCATATTCAGCTCTTCATCACCCAGTTCAAGATATGCAATTTTGGGTGCATCAGAATCCAGATCTGTCTCATTAATAGATGGATAATCTGTCCGGAATTGTGGTTTCAAACTGGGATTGGCAACCAGTGCCGGTAGCTTGAATAAGGCCGACATCTTTAATGCCCAGTACGCACCCAGGCTATGTCCTACCAGCACATCAGGCTGAATTTTCTGGATTATTTCCTGATAAAAGTGAGCAACTGTCTGATAATTCAGATTACGATAGTCCACTGTAATACAGCATTTATTTTCTGACTGAAGTGCATGGAACTTGGTAGATTCCCGTGAGGAATCCAGCCCATGCATAAATAATATCTTTAATGTGCACTTATTCATTTAATTTACTTCAAATCGCTATCCAGAAATATCCAAGATATCCGTTATCTTTTCTTGTCCCTTCCGGTAGGTAGTTTAATTTTGCGCCTGTCGCTTGGCTGTTAGCTATTGGTCTAGATTAGATCAAAGTCTAAGTAAAATGCATTGATGAAATTATTTTGCTTTAGCGTGATGCAAGGCATACGAAAAATGTAACCAATCTGCTATGCTATGTGACTTCTTTTTATACTTGAATCGAGGCAGAGATGACGCAACATAACGCTCAATCGACTTCTGAACACACTATTTCCGAAAACGATTTAATTGCACAGCGTCATGCCAAACTAAAACAGATCAAAGAGCAGGCCGAAGAGACTGGTAAGAGTCCTTGGCCAAATACATTTAAACGTGAACATTATGCGCAGGATCTACAGAATCTTTTTGCTGGCAAAACCAAAGAAGAAATTGAAGCTGGTGAAAAAGTTTATGTGTCTGTAGCAGGGCGCGTGATGCTGAATCGTGGCTCCTTCATTGTCATTCAGGATATGACTGGCCGTATTCAGCTTTATGTTGCACGTAAAGAATTAGATGAACAGACTCTTGCAAGCATTAAGGGCTTGGACCTTGGTGATATTATTGCTGTACAAGGTTACATTGGGCGTTCAGGTAAAGGAGATCTTTATGTTCATATCGAACATTTTGAATTACTCACCAAATCGCTCCGTCCATTGCCTGATAAGTTTCATGGTTTAAACGATACTGAAGTTAAGTATCGTAAACGTTATCTGGATTTAATTGTTAACGAAGAAACCCGTAAAACATTTGAAATTCGTGCCAAAGTTGTTGCAGGCATCCGTAGTTACCTGAACAGTGAACGTTTCATGGAAGTTGAGACGCCGATGATGCATGTCATTCCTGGTGGTGCTTCAGCACGTCCGTTTGAAACTCACCATAATGCGCTGGATATGCCACTCTTTCTGCGTATTGCGCCTGAGCTTTACCTAAAACGTTTGGTTGTGGGCGGCTTTGAACGAGTATTTGAGATTAACCGTAACTTTCGTAATGAAGGGGTATCGACCCGACATAATCCGGAATTTACTATGATCGAGTTTTATCAGGCTTATGCAGATTATAAAGACCTGATGCAACTGACCGAGAATATGCTAGAAAAACTGGCGCTCGATATTCTGGGAACAACCGATGTGCCTTATCAGGGAGAAGTTTTTAACTTCAAAGGGCCATACAAGAAAATCTCGATGTTTGATGCCATTCTTGAGCATAATCCGGAATTTACACCAGAAAATGTTAATGACCGGGAATTCTTGGCAAAATTTGTTCGGGAAGAACTTAAAGAACAGGTGAAAGCTGGTTTTGGTTTAGGTAAGCTGCAAACAATCGTTTTTGAAGAAACAGTAGAAACCAAACTGCGCCAGCCGACTTTTATTACTGAGTACCCGGCAGAAACCTCTCCATTGGCACGCCGTAATAATGATAACCCCCATATTACAGACCGTTTCGAATTTTTTATCGGTGGTCGTGAACTTGCCAATGGCTTTTCAGAGCTGAATGACCCGATTGATCAGGCAGAGCGTTTTCAGGCTCAGGTTGAAGAGAAAGATGCAGGTGATGATGAAGCAATGCACTATGATGCAGAGTTCATTGAAGCTTTAGAATATGGCCTGCCACCAACCGCCGGAGAGGGAATTGGTATTGACCGTCTGGTAATGATTTTTGCAGATGCGCCAAGTATTCGTGATGTAATTTTATTCCCACACATGCGTCGTAAAGATGTCTGATTACTAAAATAAAGAGAAGCCTGCTGAATGCAGGCTTTTTTATATTCCAAGATTTAGTTATAGATATGTAAATAGCCGAATTTACAATGTTGAAAAACCTAAACGAAATCTTTAAGGTTGGTAACAATAATTACACCTGAGCATGACACTACAATGTTTTTAAAAAAAGTTTTGGGCCTTTCCCTTTTATCGGTCCTGTCTTCTCCTGTCTGGGCACAAGGTCTGGTCCTCAATAACCAAGATTTGCGTACTGATCTGAACTGGTTAAACCAACAAGGTGTAATTCAGATCAGTACTTCAACTTGGCCGCTGAGTGGAGATGAAATTCAACGCGCTCTTGCACAAGCTAATATCAAAAATACTACTCAGCAAAAAGTAATTGATTCTGTACTCAATACTCTAAAAGCTGACAATAATATGCTAAAAGCCGGGCTATTTGCTGAAACTGACCAGAAGGTTCTACCACAAGCTTTCGGCGACAAACAGAAAGCCCAGTATCAGGCCGCGCTTGAATTCAATGCAGGAGGAGAAAACTGGGATGCGAAAGTCCGGGTGAATGCAGAGAAAGATCCGCAAATTGACAATGGACAGGATATTAATGTCGAAGGTTCCTATATTGCTGGTAAACTCTGGAATCAGTGGGTAATTGCCGGTCAGATCCCAAGCTGGTGGGGACCAGGACATGATGGCAGTCTGATTCGTGGTGATGCTAGTCGTCCTGTTATTGGTGTTACTGCTCAGCGTGCAGTACAAGATTCTTTTGAAACACCATTACTTTCATGGATTGGGCCTTGGCAGTATCAGGCGTTCGCAGGTCAACTTGATGATTACTCTGCAGTACCAGATGCGAAACTGATTGGACTGCGTCTGACAGCTCAGCCTTTACCTTATCTCGAATTGGGGGCATCCCGAATGATCCAGTGGGGAGGAGAGGGCCGTCCAGAAAGTTTAAGTTCGCTTTGGGATGCTTTCGTTGGTAATAAAGATAATGGGGGAACAGGTGAGCCTGATCCTTCTAACCAGCTTGCAGGATTTGATGCACGTCTGAATCTTATACCACTTTTAAATACACCGGTAGGTATTTACGGTCAGTATGTGGGTGAGGATGAAGCTGGAGGCTTGCCATCAAAGAAAATGTATTTAGCTGGTGTAGACTACTCATCTGTCTATAAAAACCTGCCATTTCAACTTTATGCCGAGTGGGCAGATACTCGAACCAACGGCGAGGTTCGAGGTGTTTCTTATACTCATAGTACTTATACTGACGGTTACTATCAGCATGGCTATCCTTTAGGACACGCATTGGGAGGCGATGCTCAAATGGTCTCTATTGGTGGAGATATTCGCTTTGATATTATGAACCGTTTAAGTGGACGCGCCCTGGTTGCAAAAGTTAATCAATCTGAACGAAGTGCGAAAAATAATTTAGCTTTTGCACAGGATGATGAAATTAAGGCAGTCGATTTAACCTGGACCCATTATATGCAGCCTGATATTCCTTTAAAACTGAATGGCTGGCTAAGTGATTCAGATGCGAATGGTAATGATGCCGGTGTATCAGTCGGAATCGAGTTTCCGTTGGATCGTGCTTGGGCAGCATTTCGCTAGTTGTGTCTAAAAGAAAAGCCTGCTAAATGCAGGCTTTTTTATTGTTCGCTATTCTAAATAACTGATGAACCCAGTTAGTTCATTGTATAGGTTTTATTTAATGCACAATTTATAACTTCTTATATGAAAACCAAGAATATACATATCACAAAAGAAGCAATAGCCCAGACTGGCAAATCACTATAATGAATATAGTTCGTCAGATGCGTAATAAGCATCGATCCAAGTTTTAATCAAGATAGACATCCGGAGTTGTTATGGCAATCGTTCCTCCAACTGAGGAAAGACTTACACATCTAAAACAGCTTGAAGCTGAAAGCATTCACATTATTCGTGAAGTTGCTGCCGAATTTGAAAATCCGGTGATGTTGTATTCTATTGGTAAAGATTCTGCGGTAATGCTTCATCTGGCTATGAAAGCATTTTATCCAGCTAAGCTTCCTTTTCCGTTACTGCATGTAGATACCGGCTGGAAATTCCGTGCCATGATCAAGTTCCGTGATGAGATGGCGAAGAAACTGGGTCTGGATCTGATTGTTCATCAGAATAAAGAAGGCCACGATGCCGGAATCAATCCGTTTGATCAAGGCAGCTCAAAATATACTGATATCATGAAGACCCAAGGTTTAAAGCAAGCTTTGGACAAATACCAGTTTGATGCAGCTTTTGGCGGTGCACGTCGTGATGAAGAAAAATCACGTGCTAAAGAACGCGTCTATTCATTCCGTGATTCTAAACACCGCTGGGACCCAAAAAACCAGCGACCAGAACTCTGGAATATTTATAACGGTAAAGTAAATAAAGGTGAAAGTATTCGTGTCTTTCCTTTATCAAACTGGACCGAGCTTGATATCTGGCAATATATTTTCCTTGAAAATATAGAACTTGTACCTTTGTATTTCTCTGCTGTACGTCCAGTGGTAGAACGTGATGGTACACTGATTATGGTAGATGATGAGCGTATGCGTCTGAAAGAAGGCGAAGTTCCACAAATGAAATCTGTACGTTTCCGTACATTAGGCTGTTATCCGCTTACAGGGGCTGTGGAATCTACAGCAGCAACCTTGCCGGATATCATTCAGGAAATGCTTTTAACCACCAGCTCCGAACGTCAGGGTCGCATGATTGACCATGATGAAGCAGGGTCGATGGAAAAGAAAAAGCAAGAAGGTTATTTCTAAAAATTTGTGGAGCGTGATGTATGTCTCATCAGTCTGAACTGATTAGCCAGGATATTCTGGCTTACCTTAAACAGCACGAGCAAAAAGACCTTCTACGTTTTTTGACGTGTGGTAATGTTGACGATGGTAAAAGTACCTTAATTGGCCGCTTATTATTTGATTCAAAGCTGATCTATGAAGATCAGTTACAGGCAGTAACCCGCGACAGTAAAAAAGTCGGCACTACAGGGGATGCACCGGATCTGGCTCTTCTGGTTGACGGTTTACAAGCAGAACGCGAGCAGGGCATTACGATTGATGTCGCTTACCGTTATTTCTCAACAGAAAAGCGCAAATTCATTATTGCCGATACACCGGGACATGAGCAGTATACTCGGAATATGGCAACCGGAGCCTCAACCTGTGACCTTGCCATTATTCTGATTGATGCACGTTATGGGGTACAGACCCAAACCCGCCGTCACAGCTATATCGCCAGCCTGTTAGGTATTAAAAATATTATTGTTGCCATTAACAAAATGGACTTGGTAGACTTTTCTGAAGCCCGTTTTAACGAGATCCAGGCTGAGTACAATGATTTTGTTAATCAGCTGGGCGACCGTAAACCGGCTAATATTATCTTTACGCCGATTTCAGCATTAAATGGTGACAATGTAGTCAATCCATCAGCCAATACCCCATGGTATAAGGGCCAGACCCTGATGGCGACGCTGGAAAATGTAGAGATCAACCGTAATTCTGCTAAGCAGGAATTCCGTTTTCCAGTGCAGTACGTAAACCGTCCAAATCTGGATTTTCGTGGATTTGCTGGTACGATTGCATTAGGCACGGTAAATGTGGGTGATGAAATCATTGCCTTACCATCAGGTAAACGATCAACAGTCAAAGAAATCGTGACCTATGATGGTAATCTTGAGCAGGCAGTTGCAGGGCAGGCAGTCACTTTAACCTTGAATGATGAGATTGATATTTCTCGCGGTAACCTGATTGTTAAAGCAGGTGACCAGCCAGAAATCTCACGTTCTGTACGTGCTACCGTCGTATGGATGACTGATCAGCCTCTTGTAAAAGGCAAGCTTTATAATATTAAGCTAGGCACACAAACTGTTCCAGCCAAAGTCACCGAGATTAATTACCGCGTCAATGTGAATACGCTTGAGCAAACTCAGGTAGAACAGCTTGAACTTAATGCAATTGCCAATGTAACAGTGGAATTTGATGCACCTGTAGTCTTTGACCGTTACCAGGACAGCCGCTATACCGGTGCATTTATTTTTATTGACCGTCTGAGCAATGTGACAGTTGGCGCAGGTATGGTTGAATCTGCCGTTGAGTGGAATGCCAATGGCAAGCCAGTTACTGCAGAAGACCGTGCTGCACGTTTAGGTCAAAAACCTGCGGTTGTGAGTGTAAATACACAAGTACTTGAACATGCTCAAGGGCTGGAAAGTCTACTCATGCAGCAGGGCATAGTTGCACTTGCTAAGGTTGGCTTAACGGCAGAGCAGGCAATCCTGTTACGTGAAACAGGTATTGTAGTGATTACAGATATTACAGAAGGTGCTGATGTTAAGCTCAATTTAGATACGGTTGAAGATCTGGCTGATAAAATTGTCGAATTAGTTCGTCTATAAGACTCAACTATTTTAAAAAAACCCGTCTTAATGGCGGGTTTTTTTATTAAAAGCATACTTATAAAAATATTAAATTTCCGTGTTGAAAACTTTTATTTTAATCGATGGATTTCTAATTTGATTACTTTTACTTATACATCAGAAAAACCAAACCGGCGAACCAGTCTGGTTTTTAATTTAAAAAAAAGATTACTGAACATTTACCTGTACAGGTGGCGCATAAATTGTATATTGACTGGTTGTGTCAATATTATAGGTATAGCTCGGCATAACGTAAGCTGTACCTTTCTCAGAGAAACTTAGTTGCCCTTGCGCATTCTGGCTGTATTTTCCGGAAGTAGGTAATAGCAGCATCTGACTAAAAGTAATATTGCTAACTTGGCCTTTCTGCGTAATCTTTTCACCCTGAATACTGACAGGCTTACCAATACTGGCATTAACCTGAGCAGGGACTTTGAGTTTTACCACAAAGTCTGATGCATCATGAGCGTAGTCAGTGGTTAAACCATGGGTTCCTGCAATATACATCCGGTTGAAATCGGCCTTATTTGTACGGAAAGTCCATGGCCAGAATGTTACACCCCGGTCTTTGGCCATATTCATTAAATTGGTAGACAACCCATTATAGGATGGATTAAAGGTAGAGGAATACTGCTGCGTTGCATCTAGGATACGACGTGTATTGACTATATCGCTTTCTGCGGTAGGAGTGTTAGTTAGAAAACCGGTAGATACACCTGGTAAAATATTTTTCATCTTTAAAAGTTGAGGCCCATTAAAACTGATCACCACGACTTGATCATAAACATCATGTTTATCTAACAAAGCTTTTAATGCAGGTACAATTTCTGGTTTAGAACTCTTGATTTCAATAAAATGCATTACATTCTTATGAGGTTTTACAGCGTCCAGAAATTCCTCTAAAGTAGGTACAGTACGGTTATAGCCTAGTGTACGAAGCTGACGTACTTCAGCTAATGTCATATCTTCAATATTACGGTCTACCCCAGTTGTCCGTTTCGCTGACCCATCATGCATAATGACAATATGACCGTCAGTAGTCAGATAGATATCGTTTTCAACTGCATCTGCTCCTACTTCAACGGCCTTTAATGCACCTTCTAGAGTATTTTCATCATCAAGTGCCGGTATACCACGGTGACCGGTAATAAGCGGTTTGCGAAGCAGAGTATTTGGTTTCATACTTTTCATGATGTTCTGAAATACATCAGGAGAGGTAGCAATAATTCCATTAACCCCACTTGTAAGAATCCTGGCAGCCTTTACCGGATCAGTAGTGGTGCTATAAGCCCACGGTGTAAGCAATAACCGTTGTAAATGGCTAACAGTGATATCATTCACAAGCTGCTCAGGTAAAATTATAATTTTTGCCAAAGCCGTATTGGTGTTATGAGTAATAGTGACAATATCTTTTACGCTATTGGTCAGGTTTAGCTGTTTTGAATAATCCAGTGCAGTCCGTACTGTGGGCAGGCTGATACGGGCTTTACGTAGTAGCTCAACGTTGTCTGAACTTAACGTAATGTCTGCAATATCAACTGAATCTGAAAATACCTTTAAATGTTCAATTGTTGACTCGTTTTTAATGCTGAACAGGGGCATGGTGTTACGTTTAGGATCACTTAAATAATCTTTTAGAGAAGTGATTTTTTTATTGGATGTATCAAGAATATTTAACTGATCGTCCAGCTGATAATAAACTTGGCTTACAGCATTTGAAATCACTCCTTGAGTTGAGGCGGGCTGAATCAAAGTGGGTGCCATAGAAACCGGCAGGCTCTGCTCGGCTATAGGCGTAACTTTATTTGATTCAGGCAAGGCATCCAACTGTTGGGTAACCTTGATACTATCTACCCGCATCAAGAGACCCGCAGTCGAGAGTCCTATTCCGCCCTGATTCAGGTTGTAAGGTAAAGTGGTATCGTGGATCAGATTATTATCCAGATAATGGCGTACCCGGTTGCCGGATACGACTACCGTGGCTTTATAGGTTCTATCACCTTCGATATTTTCTTTATAGGCCCCTTTTTGTAACACATTCCAGGCATTGGTAGGCTGTCGTAATGCCAGTTCTACACCACTTGCTCCAGTTGCCTCGGCACGGATTGCAAACTGGTAATAAGGTGTAAATGCCGGTTCACTTAAAGCATCAGCTGCACGATACATAATACTGCCCCAGCGGGTAGCATTATTTTTTTCAGGATAGCTAAACTCAATATCGATCCGATAGTCGCGTAATTTATGAAATTCTTCAGGCAAGATAACCGAAGTCATCTGGGTATCATTAGCCCGGCCATCAATAAATAGACTGCTATTTTCTATATAAACTTTTCCTGCATTTGCTTTAGGGGCAATCCAGCCTGCCGGAAGAGCGGTCAGCTGGTCAAAAGTTTCATCAATGTAAATTTTGGGTTGTGGTACTTCTTCACTTGGGTTAGTGGGGGTTGGAGCTGGAGGAGTCACTACTGGCGTATCATTCGAGCCGTTATTTCCACTTGAGTCGTGATCATCATTACAGGCGACAAGGCCCAGAACCAGCAAGATAGTAAAGCTCAACTTGGCAAATTTCATGAGTAACCTCAGTTTTAGTTATAGTTCGGGCCAGAAGGCTAGAGCACTAAAATGACAAGTAGATGGATTCAGCAGTTATTTAAAAAATTCTTACATATTAAAGTTTTATTAATTTCATATGGATGAGACACAAGTATGCTGATAGCTAATGTTTTATGCGGGGAATGTAAATAAGTGGAGTGAAAACCGGTAATCTGCCGGTTGCTGTTTAAATGTATACATAAATCCGGCTAAGCTTCATTGTGGCAAATTTATATGTTCAAATAGCAGCTAGAAACTTGAACAGTAACAGATAGGGAAAGATCATGTCACAGCAAACCACCATGCAACAGGTCATTATTACTGAACCGGGCGGCCCAGAAAAGCTGGCCTATGAAAGTGTTGCTATTCCAGTACCAAAAGCTGATGAAGTTTTAGTCAAGGTTCATGCTTTCGGAATTAACCGGCCAGATATCCTGCAACGTCAGGGACTTTATCCGATGCCTGCAGGGGTCACTCCGGTTCCTGGTCTGGAAGTGGCTGGTGTGGTCGAAGCAGTAGGTAAAGACGTAACTCAGTTTAAAGTAGGTGATCCGGTCTGTGGACTCACCAATGGTGGTGGCTATGCCGAATATTGTGTAGTACCTGAAACCCAGACTCTAATAGTTCCAGAAGGAGTCAGCCTAGTTCAGGCTGCTGCTATTCCAGAAACATTTTTTACGGTTTGGGCTAACCTGTTTCAGATGGGTAAAGCCAAAGCCGGGGAAACTGTACTGATTCATGGTGGCACCAGTGGTATTGGTACTACAGCCTTAATGTTATGTAAGGCACTAGGCATTAAAACTTTCGCCACAGTCGGCAGTGATGAAAAAGTTGCAGCAATTGCGCATCTGACAGATGCGATTAATTATAAAACCCAAGACTTTGAAAGCTACATTACTGAGAAGACTGACAAGAGCGGTATAGATGTGATACTGGATATTGTTGGGGCACCCTATCTTGAACGTAACTTGAACCTGCTGCGTAAAGATGGTCGTTTGGTTTATCTGGCCTTTTTAGGTGGACGTAAAGCCAAAGAAATAAACCTTGGCCATATTATGATGAAACGTCTGACTATTACTGGTTCGACCATGCGTGCACGCAATACTGCAGAAAAACACACCATTGCTGAAGGTCTAAAACAGCATGTCTGGCCTTTATTGGCAAAAGGTGAGTGTTTGCCAATGATTTATCAGACCTTTAAGTTCGATCAGATACAAGATGCTCATGCAGCAATGGATACGGGCGAACATGTAGGCAAAGTTGTAGTAGAAATACTCTAATCTGTATTTCTGTTATTAAAAAGCCGCCCGTTAGGCGGTTTTTTCTCACCATGAAATTTAAAATAGAGAGAAACATGAATTTAAATACGGTCCCATATCTAAAATCACATTTTCAGAAGTCATTTTATGTCAAAATAAGCGTTTAGTATATTGTCCAAGGACTTTCCATGACTGAACACTCTTCCGAACAGCTTAGCGATATTGAAAAACTGGATATTCTAAATGCCATGAAAAATGATGCCTTAGATATACAGGCAAAAGAAATCATTCGTTCCGGTGGCAAGGCTGGACGTCAGGAAAGTCATCGGAATGCTCTGATTGCACTGAATCAGGCTTTTGAAAATAATTTTGTTGAAGCGGTAACCCTTGCACTAAACCTAAATGAGGCCCAGGCCAAAAAAATTCGCTATAAGAAAGACCGTATTCGTATTCTTAAAGCACACGGAATCGATTATATGGCAATTGATGGGGCACAAACTGCTCAGGTATTGGCACAAGTAGCTCAGGCAATTACCCGTGAAGAAGCAGTGGTGACTCATGACCTGCATAATATCTTTCCATTCTGGAAAGAAGGCTGGCCAATGGTACAGTTTGACAATGCCTATAAAATCTTATCAGAAGATATCCAGATTCATTATGAGGCAGTACTCGATACTTTGCTGAATCTGCAATAAATCATTTCATGTAAAAAGAGCCAGCTGGCTCTTTTTTAATGTCCTTATGAATATGATTTTATAATTATTTATAATTTATAAAAACTGCATAATTAAATCGGCCAGTTAACTGAAAATCATATACTTCCAGTTAATTGCTTTAAGGCGGTTAAGCCAATTTGCCAACTGCTTAAGTTTATAGCTATATGATGTCAACTAAGCTCAAGAAAAATGAGCTAGCAAGCCGTAAAGCTTAAATAATTTCTCTTTATCTAATCATTTGTGCCACACGTTAGATGGCAGAAAAAATTAGAGAAATACAGGTAGGTAAATCGCCTATTATTTTTATTCCTATAAAATTCTCTTATTCCTGCTCTGTAGAAGGCGTAGCGTTGGGTTCCAGCATACGGGTCACTAGAAGCTGATCTATTTTGAAATGGTCAACATCCACGACTTCGAACTTGTAGTTGGTATAAATTACTACATCGGCAGGGCGTGGAATCTTGCGGAGCTGGTACATCATAAAACCAGCTAAGGTTTCATAATTGTCTTCATCCGGCATTTCATCAATTTCGAGGGCATGTTTCAAATCTTCGATGGGGGTACTGCCATCAATTAACCAGGAATTATTATCCCGTTTAATGATTTGCTGTTCTTCTTCAAGTGGCGTCACCCAATCCCCCATAACAGTAATCATAATATCACTTAAAGTAATTACCCCGACCACCAAAGCATATTCATTAATAACAACTGCAAACTTTTCTTTGGTTGAACGAAAACGGTCAAGCAGTTCAGAAAGCGTTAGCGAATCTGGTATGGTCAATACAGTACGTATGGTATTTTCATTGAGTTGAAGCAGGGACTGGTTATTTAAAATTCGTACCAATATATCTTTGGCGTCTACATAGCCAATTACTTCATCGATATGTTCATTACAAACCAGAAATTTTGAATAGGGATACTCTCCCAATTTCTGACGAATGCTGGCCTCGGACTCTTTTAAAGTAAAGTACACTACATTTTCGCGGGTGGTCATACTTGAGGGTACGTTACGTTCTTCTAGCTCAAAAACATTTTCAATAAAATGATGTTCCTGTTTTTGCAGGACACCCGCCTGTGCACCTGCATCCATTACGGCAGAAATATCATCAAAAGTAATATTATCTTCCCTGGTGGTATTTACCTTAAATAGCCGAAACAAAGTATTGGCAATTGCATTAATGAACCAAGCCAAAGGTTTACAGACCTTGATAAAAATCTGTATAGGATTAATCACCGAAACAGCAATTTTCTCAGGCGCAATCATGGCCAGACGTTTTGGCATAAGATCTGCGAACAGAATAAAAAGTGAAGTTACCAGCGTAAAGGAAAGAGCAAAACCTATCGTTTCTGTCCAGGGCCCTTCATAAAAACGGTCAATCAGATTTACAAAATAAGGGCGGAAAGCAGCCTCACCTAAAATACCACCTAAAATTGCTACCGCATTTAGACCAATTTGAGAAGCTGCGAAGAAGTCTGCCGACTGCTCTTGTAACATTAAAACTTTAGTTGCCCGCTCGTCTCCGGATTCTGCCAGAATCTTGAGCTTGACCCGACGAGCGCCAGCCAGTGCAATTTCAGTTAATGAGAGAAAACCTGCACCAATGATCAGGAGAATAATGATGACAATATTTTGAAAAAGGCTCACAAGACACCTGTGTGATTCATCGTTATTATGAAATTGTTTTAACACAAAAAAGGCTTAAGGAATAAGAATTCTCCTTAAGCCTTAGAGTATAAACCGAAAAATAGAAAATAAAGAAATTTACTCTCTAGTAATGAGGTGATAATTGTGAATTATTCATCAGAAATTCTCGGTTTTCATCTTCAATCATCTGACGGGCTACATATAAAATTAACTGACGTAACCAGCGATGGGCAGGGTGATGATGCAAAAGCGGGCACCATGCCATCTTCAGCTCAAACTCAGGAATATAAAATGGCGGATCTTTAATAATCAGATTTTGGCTTTTCGCCTGTAGACGTGCGATACGTGTTGGTAATGTCGCAATCAGATCAACATTTGCAGCCAAGAGCGCCGGCATCTGGTAATGCCGGGTAAAAACTGAAATCTTGCGTTTCTGGCCAATACGTTCTAAAGCTTGATCAATCCAGCCCAGTCCGGCCTGTTTCTCAGGATTCACCCCAAAACCAACGCCCATACCTGTTTTAGACACCCAGATATGCTGGGCATCCAGATAACTTTTCAGGTTCAGATTGTTCATGGCGGGATGCTTGTTATTCAGCAGACAAGAATAACTGTCACGCCACACCAGTACCTGATGAAAACTCTGTGGAATCTCATTAAAACGGTTAATGGCCAGGTCAACTTTACCTTGCTCCATATCACGGTAAGACACATCGCTTGGTGTTAAGAAGTCCAGTACAACATTGGGTGCTTCTGAACGCAAGGCCTTAACCAGACGTGGCACCAAGGTTGCTTCAGCATAATCTGAAGTCATAATACGAAATACGCGATTAGACGTATAAGGACGAAATTCGGTACGTGGCTCCAGAATCATGGAAAGATCAGCCAGCGCATCACGAATACGCGGCTGTAACTCTAGAGCACGTTCAGTCGGGGTCATACCCTCAGATGAACGGATCAGCAGTGGATCATTGAACAGGTTACGTAAACGACGTAAAATATTACTCATGGCGGGCTGGGTTACCCCGAGTTGTTCTGCTGCACGAGTTACATTTTTTTCGCGAAGAAGGACATCAAGATAAATTAGTAGATTCAGGTCTACCCGCTCAAGATTCATAAAATAAATACCGAAAATAAAAATGTTAAATCATATTGAATTATGCCACAGTTAAATATATTTGTGCTAAAAGCACTGAAAAATTCAGATAAATAATCTGAATAAGTTTAAAAGGTATTAATCAGTAAAAATCCAATTTTATTGATTAGAATAATTATTTAACTTTAAATGGAGTAAAAATTTAAAAGTTTAATCTATATACAAATGTATTTTTATAAAAAACCTTAAATGATAATTTTTTCTCTTAATTTGTAAGCCCTGCTTGGAACTACAAAAGCACTCCACTTAAGTCTAATAAACAAAAAATGGCTAAGTATTAAACATTAAAATTCAAATTTTATTTAAAATAATTTAATAAAAACAATGATATAATATATTGAAACATAATTATAATACGACTTTGATCTAGGTATTTTCTAAAAAAATATTGAAAATCAATGGAGAATATTGGATTAATTTTTTTATCACCACTAAGCTGTGTTCATCGTAACGAAGTGTTCTAAATCTAAACAAATTATACCGAGTATGATTTAGTGCCTCGATTGATGAACTCCTAAAATGAATACAGGAAAATATCATGACTACATATCAAACAGCGATAGATGCAGTACGTGAATTAAAAGCTAAATTTGGCGACACTTGGCGTGATATCAGCCCAGAAGATGCTGCTCGTATGCAACTACAAAACCGTTTCAAAACCGGTTTAGATATTGCTAAATATACAGCTGCTATTATGCGTCGTGATATGGCTGCTTATGATGCTGACTCTAGCAAATATACTCAATCTTTGGGTTGCTGGCACGGTTTCATCGCACAACAAAAAATGATTGCGAACAAAAAATACTTCGGTACAACTGAACGTCGCTATATCTACCTTTCTGGTTGGATGGTTGCTGCACTTCGTTCAGAGTTCGGTCCACTTCCTGACCAGTCTATGCATGAAAAAACTTCTGTTCCTGCATTGATCGAAGAAATCTATACGTTCTTGCGTCAAGCCGATGCGAAAGAACTGAATGATCTGTTCCGTGCTTTAAATAAAGCTAAAGAAGCGGGTGATTCTGCAAAAGTTGCTGAAATTACTAGCCAGATTGATAACTTCGAAACTCATGTTGTACCAATTATTGCTGACATCGATGCTGGTTTTGGTAATGAAGAAGCAACTTACCTGCTTGCCAAGAAAATGATCGAAGCGGGTGCTTGCGCACTTCAAATCGAAAACCAGGTTTCTGACGCGAAACAATGTGGTCACCAGGCTGGTAAAGTAACAGTTCCACATGAAGACTTTATTGCGAAAATTCACGCGCTTCGTTATGCATTCCTGGAAATGGGTCTTGAAGACGGTATCATCGTTGCACGTACTGACTCTGAAGGCGCTGACCTGACTCAAAAAATCCCAGTGGTTAAAGAGCCAGGCGACATCGCTTCTCAATACATCAGCTACCTGGATACAACTGAAATTGATATCTCTGAAGCTCAAGAAGATGAAATCCTGATTAAACGTGATGGTAAATTACACCGTCCTAAACGTTTGGCATCTGGTCTGTACCAGTTCCGTGAAGGTACTCAAATCGACCGCGTTGTACTTGACTGTGTAACCAGCCTGCAAAACGGTGCTGACTTGCTGTGGATCGAGACTGCAACACCAAACGTTGAAGAAATTGCACACATGGTTAACCGTGTGAAAGAAGTTGTTCCAAATGCGAAGCTTGTTTATAACAACTCTCCATCGTTCAACTGGACTTTAAACTTCCGTCAACAAGCTTACGACCGTTGGGTTGCTGAAGGTAAGGACGTTTCTGCATATGATCGCGCTAAATTGATGAGCGCTGAGTATGACGATTCTGAACTGGCTGCCGAAGCTGATGCGAAAATCCGTACCTTCCAGGCAGATGCTTCTCGTGAAGCAGGTGTATTCCATCACTTGATCACATTGCCGACTTATCATACAGCTGCGCTCTCTACTCATGAGCTGGCTCAAGGTTACTTCGGTTCTGAAGGCATGTTGGCTTATGTTGCTGGTGTACAGCGCAAAGAAATCCGTGGTGGCATCGCTTGTGTGAAACACCAAGCAATGGCGGGTTCTGATATCGGTGATGATCATAAAGAAATTTTCGCTGGTGATAACGCGCTTAAAGCGGGCGACGATGCGAAAAACACAATGAACCAGTTTGCTAACCACTAAGGTTTAAGCTGATTCAAAAAAACCCCGCTTCTGCGGGGTTTTTATTTGGTCGACGTTAAAGAACTAAAATAAATTTTTTTAAAATTCTTTCTTCAAGGTGTAATTCAGCTTGCTATCTATTTTTTCACCAGTAATGCGATCGCGCAATTCAGCAAAGCTTTCACCAATAAAATATTTACGCTGATCACCAGCCTGATCCAGTACAACTAGAGAAGGGTTAGCAGCATCAAAATGGAACAGCCCACGTACCTTAAATTTATTATTTGGCCCTTTACCTAAATATTCTTCTGTTAATTCATAGGTTTTATCGGCATGCAATTCCAGCTCTGTTTTAATGCCTTCGCAGTCAGCACAAGGTAATATACCTTCATATTCACCTTCCCAGTCGAGTGAGTTTTCAACATTATGGGCGCTATCCGCCATTTGAGCTTTACGAGAAGTCGATGGAGTAGGCGTCATTACAGTAGTAGCATGTCGGTCATTATCCTTTTCAGAATGTTGAGTAGCCTGCTCATTTGTACTACAGGCCGTAAAGAAAATAGATGAGATCGCAAAAATACAGATAGTCTTTTTCATTATTCCCTCTTGGCAGTTCGTGAATAAATAATTTATATAGATAAATTGATATAAGTAGTTTAATAGAGTAAGTATTTCGACTTATAGGTCATCATTAGAAATTACTACAACACTGTAAATAAAATGCTACTAAAATAGTTACAGGCCAAAACTGGCCTGTCTTTAACTAATTTGGTTATGTTGGAATGATCTGGTCAACTAGAAGTTAGAAGCTTGGTACAAAGTTATTTCTGCTTTTGAGGAATTCCTTTATCAATTTCTTTCTGCTGTTGTTCTTTCTGTTGTTCTTCTTTTTCAGAGAATTTTTCATGAGTATTGTCCGTATGCTGAACATGGGGATTATCATTCGCAGCATTTGGTGTAGTCATAAGAATTACCTCTAACATGGCTATTTTATAGATTCAATATAGAAGTATTAAGTCTGTGTCACGAGTAGAGATCTGTATTTAAGTGTTAAACAATGTTAGGTCTAAAATAACGCTATTTTATTTCGCAAATTATTCTTATATTAGTCTTGGATCAGATAAAAATTAAATTTATACATATATATATTAATTGCATGTATTTTGATCAAATTTAGATTGAATCTCCCTCTTTTATACAGAATAAATTGTTAGAATCTGCCTCCTTTTAGAAAGTGGGTAAGCTTGAGTGTTAAGAAAAATTGCAGAATATAGCTTGGGCCTGATGGGGTGGGAAACAGATAATCAATGGCCACAAGGTCTTGAACAGTGTGTAATGATTGCTGCGCCGCATACCAGTAATTGGGATGCTGTTTATGCCCGGCTGGCCTTAAAAGTTTTAGGGGTTAATGTACGTATTACTATTAAAGACAGTTATATGAAGTTTCCTCTAGGACCGTTTGTTCGTGCTATGGGCGGTATTGGAATTGACCGCAGTCCAAAAAAAGAAGGACAAGCCCGGGCAAGTATGGTGCAGCTGATGGCTGACCTGTTTAAAGAACATCCTCATCTGGTAATGCTGGTAACACCAGAAGGCACACGAGCCAAGCAAGAAAACTGGAAAACTGGTTTTTATCATATTGCAATGACTGCCGGTGTTCCAATTGCGCTTGCTTATATGGACTATCAAAAGAAACGGGCAGGAGTCGGTAAAATCATTTACCCGACTGGAAATTATGAGCAGGATATGCAGGAAATTATGCAGTTTTATGCCAATATCGAGCCTAAATTTCCAGAAAAGTTCAGTGTTGATGTACGTTATCTAAATTGATTTTGCTTACTTTTTCCTGAATATAGAAAACAGACTCAAGTCTGTTTTCTATAAAATATATCTTAATGGTAGTCCTAATGGCTTGTTCTAGCATAATAAAACGAGTTTACTAGGTTGAAGAGTGATTATGTTGTTTCAGCGCCAAGTATAAGCAGCAGAGAACTTAACAATAATAGAATCCGTTATTTTTTAATATGGGCATGGTATTAAGTCTTAAAACCTTAATTATAAATTCTCCCACTTTATTCATCTGGACTAATTCCCCCTAACGATTCGCAAGCCGCCTTATAAAGTTGATATTGTTGTGCTACAACTTCATCAAGAGGCATATCGAGCTCTGCTTCTCCATCCTTATAATTTTCTATATAGCTTCTTACTTTGGCTTTAGTGGCTCCAAGAGACTGCTGGTGATAAGTATTAATATCGCTATGGGTAATCTGAGTACTTTCAATATTATTACATTCAAACTGGCTGAACAGCTTTTCTGCTCGTTTAAGCTCAGCGGATGAGCCAAATGAACAGCCAGTCAAAAGGATTAGGCTGGAAAATAATGCTAAAATTTTCATTACTTTTTCATGCAGCATAAAAAGGGCGGTATTGTAACGACTTCCTGTTTATACTGCTGTTGAGAGCAGTAAAATTTTCTAGATTTTGTGTTTGCTTGTTGAATAAATCAGCAGTATTCCTAAATTTATTAAACAGAGTCGTCTTATCCTTTAACTAATCCACCATCCACAATCAGATTCTGGCCCGTCACTGCACGTGCAAATGGGGACAAAAACATTAAAATGGCATCTGCAAATTCTTGAGGTGTAACCACCCTTCGTAGTGGTGTAGAGGCTGCGATAAGTTGAAAGACTTCATCTGGTGTGGCTCGGCTGGCGTCTGTAGCTTGTAACAGGCCGCCAGAAAGCATATTTACATTAATACCATATGGCCCTAAATCATGTGAAGCAGTGCGGGTAAAGGCTAATAATGCAGCTTTTGCAGTAGTATAGTCATGATAGGGGACTACCGGATTCTGAACCAGATTAGTACCAATATTGATAATACGGCCAAAATGTTCGGCTTTCATATCAGTAAATGCAGCTTGCGTAGTATTTAGTGCGGCCTTCACTGCACCTTCAAACTGGTTTTGTATTGTCTGCCAGCTTAGCTCTTCTATTTTGGGACGCGCATCCCCATTAAACTGGAATTGAACCAAGGCATTATTGATGACCGAGTTAACTGCCTGCCCGAAATGCTGTTTAGCAGCTTTAAACATGGCCTGTACCTGAGAAGAATTGGTCACATCAGCCTGATAAATAAAAATCTGTTCTGGAAAATCTTGTTGTAACTGTCGTGCTGTTTCATGACTGCTCATATAGTTAACTACTACACGGGCTCCCTGACTCACTAATGCTTGAGTGATCGCTATGCCTAAACCACGGGCTCCTCCCGTCACCAGTACTACCTGTTCTTGAATATTCATATAACTTTGTCCTGTAACTTTTTAGTTAAAATAGCAATTTATGGGTAAAAGATAAAAATGAAAGCTATTTTAAACCCTGTTGAAATCGCATTCGGCCTGTAATGGGCTGATATACGCCATTGTAATTCTTCTTTTAAATTAGAAGTTGGAAATAATATTTTAAATATCTGTAATTTAATATAAAAATAAATAATGAACAAAAAGTGAAGAAAGTTTGCAGAGCTTAAAGAGACTGAAAGATTCGGCAACATTGTATTGGCTAATTCTTCATAAAACCCTTTCATACTCATTTTTTATTAATAAGTAATTCAGGAGGTAAGATGAAGCAGCTGTTCTTACTATGGTTAACCATGGCGGTATTCAGTGGAGCTGTTGCGGCGCATATGAATGATTATCCGGAACAGTCTGTAAAATCTTCTTCACCGGTGTACCATTTTAATTTACAGGCTGGAAACAGCCGGATGACTGAAGATGTTAAAAATGGCCGGCCACGACCTAATCTTATCCAGTCTGGTCGGGGGAGCCGTTTACAGGGAAACCGTAACCTACGGCCATAACAATAGAACTAGGTCTACGTTATTTACTCTGTTTCTGGTAAAGACCGGCTCTTACTGTGCCAGCCCTAGTTTGCTTAAGCAGTTGCCAGTTCACAGGCAACTGGAGCCGCTGTAACTCCCGATCTGCTTCTACATAAATATAAGCCTGATCTTTAATGAGTGGATCAGCTAGCTCAGCAAGTTCCTGCCACAAGTCCAAGCTATAGGGAGGGTCTAAAAACACTACATCAAAGCTTTGTTGAAGTGTAGGTAAAACCTGTTGTGCAGTCGCAATCTTGAGCTGGCTGTTTTCAGCTTTTAACAGCTGACGGTTTTGCTGAAGGAAGCTGGCCTGTATAGTGTTGGGTTCAATCATAACAACTGAAGCAGCACCGCGTGATAAAGCCTCAAAAGCAAGTGCACCGGAACCTGCACAGATATCTAGAACATGGACATTCTGGATTTCCCACATGAGCCAGTTAAACAGCGTTTCACGTACCCGGTCTGGGGTAGGCCGTAAGCCTTCAATACTGGCAAATGGCAGTTGACGCCGTTTCCATTCACCACCAATAATGCGGAGCTGGTTTTTCATCTTTAATCACTCTCTACATTTTGTACGCGGCTGACCGTATTGGATTGAACAACAGGCTGGTTTGTACCGGATGCTGTTTCAGGTGAAGGGAGGCCTGTAGTACCACTAGGTAGCTCTGCCGGTTTAATACCGGCAGTCATCAAGCCACCGCTGATCTGGTGTGCACTTGGGCGGATCGGATTTTTCTCTTTTTTGACCAGCCAGTAATCGAAAATGGGGCGGGCGAGCTGTGCAGCGGAACCACCATGACGGCCATTTTCCCAAACTACCGCAATGGCAATTTCAGGATTTTCAGCAGGTGCAAATCCTACAAATAAGCCATGATCAAGCTGGCGTTCAGTAAGCAAGGATTCATTATAACGCTTGCCTTGTGCAATACTTTTAACCTGTGCTGTCCCTGTTTTTCCGGCAATGTGATAAGACAGGCCACTACGGATTCCTTTACCTGTACCGGTTTGAATTACATCCACCATGGCCTCACGCATCTTGATCCAGTCTTCAGGTGTTCCATTAAACTGGATTTTTCCATTGGTGCCGTTATGCACATGGTAAGTTTTGGTCCCGCGGGTCTCACGTAAAACATGAGGCGTTACCCGGGAGCCCTGATTGGCCGTAATAGCTGTGGCAAGAGCCAGTTGTAGGGGAGAGGCAGTAAATGCACCTTGGCCAATACTGACTGAAATTGTTTCACCTTTAAGCCATTTTGCTTTACGGGTACGCATTTTCCATTCAGGATTAGGATACAGACCTTCGCTTTCGCTAGGCAGATCTACGCCAGTTTTTTCACCAAAACCAAACTGACGCATCCAGGCATTCATTTTCTCAATACCCATACGGTAAGAAAGCACATAAAAGTAAGTATCGCATGATACATTTTGAGCTTTATGCAAATTTACCATGCCATGACCAGTTTTTTTATGGTCACGGAAACGGTGGCTGTCACCGGGCAAAGTAAAGTAACCTGGATCAGAAATAGCAGTATTCCAGTCGACATAACCATAATGAATACCACCTAATCCAAACATGGGTTTGATGGTTGAACCTGGAGGATAAGCTCCCTGTACGGCACGATTATATAAAGGCTGGTCCAGATTATCACGGAGACCGCTATAGTCTGTATGGCTGATACCAGTTACAAATAAATTCGGATTAAAGCTGGGACTGGAAACCAGCGCCAGAATTTCACCAGTACGAGGATCAAGGGCAACAATGGCGCCACGACGGCCAGCCAGCTGTTCTGTGGCAACCACTTGCAGGCCATAATCAATAGAGAGGTAAAGGTCATTACCACGAACCGGGTCTTTACGTCCCAAATTGCGTAACACATTACCATGTGCATCTGCCTCAACTGACTCGTTCCCAGGAATACCATGCAGCAGTTCTTCATAGGACTTTTCAACACCAATTTTTCCAATCAGGTTGGTGCCGGCATACAGATCTTTATCAATTTTCTTAAGTTCTTTATCATTAATCCGGCCCACATAACCAATAACATGGGCAAATAGGTCACCATGTGGATAATAACGAGTCATCTGGGTTTCAATATTGACTCCCGGAAACTGATATTTTAATTCGCTAAACTTGGCAATATCTGTCTCGGTCAGATTCATTTTGATTGCCACACGTTCAGTTTTTCTGGAAGCTTTGATTCGGCTTTCAAAACGGGCAATATCTTCAGGAGTCAGACTTAAAACTGGAGTAAGACGCGCCAGCGTAGCCTCAATATCTTCGATATCTGCACGGCTCATGGTCGCTGAAAATACCGGATAATTATCAGCCAGAAGAATACCGTTTCGGTCATATATATAGCCGCGGGCAGGTGCAATCGGTTGCAGGCGAATACGGTTTTTATCTGAAGCTGTACTGAACTCGTCATAATGCGCAATCTGCAAATATGCGTAATGTCCTGCGAGTAAAAGTAAAAAGAACGCCACAATACCCATTGTGATGAAAATGCGGCTACGATAAATCCGCTTTTCCTGCTGTTCATTTTTAAGGGGGAAATGCTGCTTCATACGGCGTACTTTGACCAAACGTACAGGGAGAACAAATGACCGGCTATTTTAGCCTATCATCATTTGGAATGATCAGTTATTTTTAAATAAAGTAAAAAATAAATAAGCTGCCCATTCTTTGACTTTATAGACAGCAAAATTCTAAAGTGCTGTATATAACAAGCATATTAATTCTGTTAAAGTCAGGAGTTAGGCCAGCTGGACTGCTGTTGTTTTTACAGGGAAAATGGAGAAAATAATGAGAAAAATCTATCCCTTACTGGCACTCTTTGTGCTGGTGAATGCTGCCCATGCCCAAAATTTACTTCAGGCCAAGCTGGGAGCAGGGGACGCTGCTAGCTGGAATGTAGGCGCAGGGATAACCCAGGAGCTTCTTCATCTAAATGCTGAATGGGTTAATCAATATGGTATTGCTTACACTAAAGCTGGTGTTTTTCTGGACGATGATAATCCGTTTGGTGCCCAAGTTGGCTTCCGTTATCCATATTATTTCACCGGAGAAGCTAAAAACGGTTACTATATCGGTGCCTATCTGGGACATCTCGACAGTCAATTTAACAATAACGAGTACAAGTCTCGTTTAGGTGCTGGTATAGATTTAGCATATGTCTGGCTCAGTCCTGAACGGATCAGTACTTTAAGTGTCGGACTGGGAGCGGCAGAAAAGTTTAAGAACCAGGCGGGTGAAGTAACTGCCGATACTGAACCTCAACTACAATTTTCTTACACCCTGAGTTTTGGCCTGAAGTAAAAATAGCGAACTTGATAACGTGAATAATTTAGCGAATAGAAATAAATACGAGAGTCATGCATGTTAGAGTACGTCAGTGAACTGTGGCAAACCTTTTCAAATCGACCTGATTTTTGGGCCGTGCTCAGCATTATTCCTGTCACAGCTTTTGTTACTTGGGCCCATGTCTGGATGGCACTGAAAATGGTGTTTTATCCAATCAATTTCTGGGGCTTTTACTTAGGTCCTATTCCAATTGGCTGGCAAGGAATTGTGCCGCGTAAAGCTGGCCGTATTTCGGGCATTATCACTGACAATACCTTATCTAAACTTGGGTCGCTTCAAGAGTTTCTCGAGGCAATGGACCCAGCCGATATGGCACGTATTATTGGTGAGCAGGTTGGTTTTGAACTGGAACACCTGATTGATGAGGTTATGCTGGACCGTAATGCTGTGCTCTGGGAAAATCTGCCTTATTCAATTAAACGCCGTATTTACGCACAGGCCCATAAGCAGCTTCCGGTTGTTCTGCATGACCTGGTCACTGAGCTTACCCTCAATGTAGAATCTCTAGTCAATATGCGTGAGATGGTGGTTCGCCAGATGGAAGGTGACCGTTTGCTCATGGTTCGCATGTTTCTGAAAGTTGGCCAGAAAGAGATTAACTTTATCTGGCATATTAGTGCCCTGATTGGTATGTTTTTTGGTATCTTCCAGATGATTGTCTGGTTTGTAGTGCCTTGGCACTGGACAGTTCCTTTCTGGGCATCCATCTGGGGGTTCCTGACCAACTGGATTGCAATCTGGATGGTGTTTAACCCGGTAGAGCCACATTACATTCGCTATCCACAGTTATTCCGTTTAACTAAAGACCGTAAATTCCCGTGGATTGTACCTGTCTTGCGTATAGGCCGTTATAATATGCAAGGCGCTTTTATGAAGCGTCAGGATGAGGTCTCTGATGTATTTGCAAGAGTAGTGACTGAAGACCTCATTACTTTAAAATCGATTATGACCGAAATGATGTACGGTACCCGTAGAGAGAAAACCCGTCGTATTGTAAAACGTCATATTAATGAAATTATGGAAACTCCGCTGGTTCGGACATCGTTACAGCTGTCTTTAGGGCCAAAAGAATACGCAAGACTCAAGACAGACTTGATCGATCGCTCAATTGAAATTACGATGGTGCCTGTGTGTGACCCGGCATTCAATGCGAGCCGTGCACAGAAGATCTATCAAATGTTTAGAGACCGTATTCGCGAATTGACGCCTAAAGAATTCCAGAACCTGTTACGCCCTGCGTTTCAGGAAGATGAGTGGATTCTGATTGTATTGGGCGGTGTAACCGGATTTTTCGCTGGTTTAATACATTTGTTTGTCGCCTTTTTATAATTGTTGATGGCTTCCTTCTTATAAAGAGTCGCCACAAGAAATGACAATTACAACGCTAGTTATTATGTAAATGTCGAATACATTGTTAAAATGAGGATGTTTTTTTATGCGCATTATCTTACTCGGACCACCTGGAGCAGGCAAAGGCACTCAGGCTCAGTTGATCTGTAAGCGCTACAATATCCCACAAATTTCAACCGGTGATATGCTCCGTGCTGCAATTCGTGAAGGTACTGAATTAGGTCTTAAAGCTAAAAGTGTGATGGATGCTGGTGGTCTGGTGTCTGATGAGCTGATCATCGGACTAGTTAAAGAACGCATTGCTCAGCCAGATTGTGAAAATGGTTGTATCTTTGACGGCTTTCCTCGTACCATTCCGCAAGCTGAAGCGCTGGAAAAAGAAGGCATAGCCATCGATCATGTCATTGAAATCGATGTGCCGGACGAAGAAATTGTAAAACGTCTTTCTGGTCGTCGTCAGCATCCTGCCTCTGGCCGTGTATACCACATCGTCTATAACCCGCCTAAGGTAGAAGGTAAGGATGATGAAACTGGTGAAGATCTGGTACAGCGTCCGGATGATCTTGAAGAAACTATTCGTAAGCGTTTAGGTTCATATCATACTGAAACTGAGCAGCTGGTAGGTTTTTATCAAGGCCGTGCCGCCTCTGGTGAAAATGCGCCAACTTATAATAAATTAAATGGCTTGCGTGCTATTGATGAAGTTCAGACTGAACTGTTTGCTATTTTAGACCAGACCAAATAAAACTCGGGTAAGCTCGAGATTCTTTTGACTTTAAAAGGGTCCTAAGCCATATTAGGGCTCTTTTATTTTATGCAGAGCAGAGGATGGATCAATGCTGAAAATTGGCTTGATTATCTTGGTCATTGTTTTTTTTATTATCTTGCTGGCCTTACTTTATCAAAGTCAAAAAATGTTACGTGCTGTAGAAAAGCAGGAAGCTCAGGAAAAAGCCAACAGACCAGCGCCTAAACGTCGACTGCATCCTAAACTTCAGGCACAGCAAAAGCAGAAGAAATAAAAATATCTTACTTATCTGAAAGTTGTGGAATTAATGTGGTGATGGCCTGTTCTGCGCCCAAGGCATAACGGTCCGGCCAGTTACATACATCGGCCACCACACATTCAAAACATTTTGGCTTACGTGCTATGCAGGTGTAACGACCGTGTAAAATCAGCCAGTGATGTGCATCAACTATAAATTCTTTCGGTATTACTTTTAATAGCTGCTGCTCGACTTCTAGTACGTTCTTACCTGGTGCGAGGCCAGTCCGGTTACCTACTCGAAAAATATGAGTATCTACAGCCATAGTCGGCTGCCCAAATGCGGTATTGAGTACTACATTGGCTGTCTTACGGCCTACACCAGGCAAAGCTTCAAGCTCTGCACGAGTTTCTGGAACTTGGCCATTATGCTGTTCAATCAGAATTTTACAGGCTTTAATCACATTTTCTGCTTTGGCATTATAAAGGCCAATTGTCTTGATATAGGCTTTTAAACCCTCGACACCTAAGGCATAGATGGCCTCCGGAGTATTAGCCACAGGAAAAAGTTTGTCGGTTGCTTTATTTACACTTACATCCGTAGCCTGAGCCGAAAGTGTAACTGCAACCAGTAGCTCAAAAGGGCTAGAAAACCTGAGTTCGGTGGTAGGGTGAGGGCGCTGCTGGCGTAAACGCTCAAAAAAAGTATAAACCTGTTTTTTATTCATTTTTTTTACAGGTTTGCTGGTTACTGTACTCATTTTGACGATTCCTGTAGAGCCTGTAACTGCCGGTTTAATTCTATTAGCTGTGTCTGTTTTTGTGCATCTTCACGTACAGAGAGCTGTTTTTCCAGTTTTTTAATCTGTGTACGTATTTTGGCGAGTTCAATTGTTGTCTGTGCACTTACCGTGTTCTGAACAGATATATCTTTCTGTTTTACTTCAATCGCTGGAACTGCATCAGTCTGCTGGGAGAAGCGTGCAAACAGTTCGCTGTCGATCTCCGCACGTACAACAGGACCTTTCCGATACATCCGTCGAGTTTCCTCACGTTGGATATGCGCATAATAACGGCGGCGTAAATCGTTCTGCTCCTGAATCCGTAAATCTTCTGTAGGCAAGGGCTGAACATCTTCAATCAGGTCGATACAGTCAACCGGGCAGGGGGGAATACACAATTCACAGCCAGTACACAGGTCAGTCAATACAGTATGCATGAGCTTACCACTGCCTATAATGGCATCCACTGGGCAAGCACTAATACATTTGGTACAACCAATACATTCATCTTCACGAATTACTGCTTTCATGCGTTGCGGACGTCCATCCGCCTGAATTGGCCAGACACTTTCTTCAGCTTTTAGTGCTCCACGATCGAGCAGTTTTGCCAAAGCATCTGCTACCGGCTGCCCCCCAGGAATGCATTTATTGGCGGCTTCACCTTCAGCAATAGCCTGCGCATAAGGCAGGCATCCATCACGATGCCCACATAGTCCGCATTGGGTTTGTGGTAGAAGGGCATCAATTTGGCGAATCATGGAAATGGTTGAATTCATGGTCAAATCATAAGTGCACAGCAAAAAACAGGAAAAGCAGAAAAATGCCTGATCAGAAATAGTATTTTAACATATCTCAGCGCTATAATTTGCCGAGTTTCACTGTAATGTTTCAGTAAATGGGTAATATTGACAAGTGATTAACTGATCAGAATTATGATTAAAAGTGATATAATTCATAAAAAAAAGTAATTTAATTATCATTTTAATTAAACTTTTTTTAAAAAAGTCTTGTGCTAGCAGTGTAAACGATATTTAATAATTTGCGCCAAAATATATCACTTTGAGTAAATTTTTGCACAATTTTGAATCACCTTTCTGCAGAGGACTAAGCGTTGAAATATAACAGCCTTAACGACTTCTTAGACTACGTCAAAGCACGTGATCCACATCAACCAGAGTTTTTACAAGCTGTAGAAGAGGTGATGACCAGTTTATGGCCTTTTATTGAAAAGAACCCAAGTTATGCAGAACATGGCCTGCTTGAGCGTTTAGTCGAACCAGAACGTGCAATCCAGTTTCGTGTTTCCTGGGTAGATGACCAAGGTCAAACTCAGGTTAACCGTGCATTTCGAGTACAATATAATTCGGCAATTGGGCCATTCAAAGGTGGAATGCGCTTCCATCCTTCTGTAAACCTTTCTATTCTTAAGTTTCTTGGTTTCGAGCAAACTTTTAAAAATGCATTGACCACATTACCAATGGGTGGTGGTAAGGGCGGTTCTGATTTTGACCCTAAAGGTAAGTCAGAAGGTGAAATCATGCGTTTTTGCCAAGCATTAATGATCGAGCTTTATCGTCATTTAGGCTCAAATACCGATATTCCTGCGGGGGATATTGGAGTAGGCGGTCGCGAAGTTGGCTACATGGCCGGCATGATGAAAAAACTCAGCAATGACACTTCATCTGTATTCACGGGTAAAGGTCTGTCATTTGGTGGCAGTCTGGCCCGTCCCGAGGCTACCGGTTACGGTACTGTATATTTTGCAGAAGAAATGCTTAAAACCCGTAACGAGGTTTTTCAGGGTAAAGTGGTTGCAATCTCGGGTTCTGGTAATGTTGCCCAATATGCTGCAGACAAGGCTATGTTCTTGGGTGCTAAAGTAGTATCCCTGTCTGATTCAAACGGTACTGTCTACGTAAAAGATGGCTTTACTGATGAATTACTTGCAGAGGTCATGGAACTTAAAAATGTGAAGCGTGGCCGTATGTCAGAATTCGCTTCCAAGCATGGATTTGAATATCTTGAAGGTAAACGTCCTTGGGGAATTAAATGCGACATCGCACTACCATGTGCTACACAAAATGAACTCGATGGTGATGATGCACGTCAACTGTTAGCCAATGGAGTGATGTGTGTGGCCGAAGGTGCCAACATGCCTTCTACCCTTGAAGCAGTAGAAGAGTTTGTTAAAGCAAAAATTCTTTATGCACCAGGCAAGGCATCAAATGCAGGCGGCGTGGCTACCTCAGGTTTAGAGATGTCTCAGAATGCACTGCGTTTAGGCTGGAGCTTTGAAGAGGTGGATGAGCGTCTGCATGCGATCATGAAAGAGATTCACCGCAACTGTGTAAAATATGGTACCCAGGAAGATGGTACTGTCAATTATGTAGATGGTGCTAACATTGCTGGTTTCGTAAAAGTTGCTGATGCCATGCTGGCACAGGGCGTATACTAAGTTTTTCTAAAATTACTTATAAAAAACCGATGCATTGGCATCGGTTTTTTATTATTTAGATATAAACTTAAGGCTTTTTAATAGTTTCCTGTTCTACAGTCATATCATGCACATACGCATATTTTGATTGATCGGCAGCAACATTTTTACGTTCATAGCGCTTTACCCGTACGATGACTCGCTGATTAGGTTCATGCTTAAAACCTTCAATATGATCATAAAATAGTGTCCAATCTTTATCGACCTGTGTTTTTATACCTTTATCATCATATTTGATTTCACGCACTTGCAGGCAGGTTTGTGGTGCAACTCCTGTACATGACTTGGTTTCAGGTGCTATTTCTAGAAAAATAGTTTCACCTTGAGACTGATATTGAGCTTCAGGGGTCATGTTACCCTTAAATGTATAACTTTGACCTTGGGTATCTTTCAAGATCAGGGTGGGCTGTTCAGGGTTCGCCAGATTGAGTTCAAAAGGAATACTGCGTTTTTGAAATAGGGAACTGGAGAACTGCTCCTGTTTCATTAATACCGGATCACATGCCATCTGTGTTGAAACTAAGTCACCAGTCAATAGCTGACCATTTTCAATTTTCCAGCTTGTACCCTGACGGTTACATCCGGTATCAATTCCAATCCGGTCATTGGAAAAATTCAACAGGATAGGTTCTTTGGAACCTTCCGGTTGATAGGTCCAGTTATAAGAAGTTAAAGCACTATGTTCAAGCATTTTACTACCTTTAAACACGTGCTTTTGTCCCTTTGTATCTGTAATGGTTAAAATGGCCTGACCATTCGCTAAGCTAATATCAAAATTTGAACGTGCTTCATTGAAGATACTGCTAGAGAGCTGTTCCTGTTTCATTAAGTCTGACTGGCAGGCCATCATGGTTGAAATCAGATGAGAAGTTACCAATTTACCTTCTTCAATTTTCCAGCTGCCGCCTTGTCCGTTACAGCCAGTCTGTATAGATAACTGATGATTATCTATAAAATTGATGACTAGAGGTTTAGAAGCTTGAGAATTCTGGTAAGTCCAGCTATAGGCAGAGAGCTGCTGCTCAGTATCGGCTTGTTGTGAGACATGTGGCTGCTTTTGATGCGGCTGAATAGATTGGCAAGCCATTAAAGAAAAAGGAAGCAGGGCAAGAAACAAATATTTCAATTTCATTTTAAATCTTTTGTTACAACTAAATTAGAGCATAGCTTAAGGCATCGTTCAGCTCATAAAAACCGGACTGGTTAGGTTTTTAGTTTTAAAACGTATTGTTTTGTAACTTCAAATGAGGGTTTCAAATGAAGTTTTTCTAATCATAGTGAATATTTGTACTAATCAAACCTGTAAATATCCATTCCTAGAGCCCCCATAGAAAAACTGCTATGAACCAAACTGAATCTTGAGCCAGTACCCATAGCAAAGAAAAGGGGAGCTAAATGCTCAAGAGTGGGATGATTCCGTGCAATATAAGGCAAATGTTGCCATTCAAGTACTTCATCATAACTGCTATGGCTAAGTTTACTCACCACATGGTTGCGAAAAGTCGAAGCCCATTCAGGTACTTCAGACGTATTACCGTGCCAGTTTAACTCGGCCAGATTATGAGTAATGTTACCTGAACCAATCAATAAAATTTGTCGTTCACGTAGAGGCGCCAGCACCTGCCCAATTTGATAAATCTCATCAGCACTCATGCCCATAGGCAGCGAAATCTCGATTACCGGAATTTCTGCTTCGGGATACATGTGCAATAAAGGCATCCAGACACCATGGTCACGCGGGCGGATATTGTTTGCATGTGCCTGTATCTGTGCTTCAGCAAACAGATGCAAAATTTCTTCGGCCAGTTCCGGGTTACCCGGAGCACGATAGTGAATTTCATAAAGCTCGGCTGGAAAGCCACGAAAATCATGCCAGGTTTCGGGACGCGTTGCTATACTCACTTCCAGGGCCTGACTTTCCCAGTGAGCCGACATTACAATAATAGCTTCCGGTTTAGGCAGGTTAATGCTCAAACGTTCTAAGGCAGGTCCCACCTGTTCCGGATAAAGAGCGAGCATGGGAGAACCATGCGAAATAAATAAACCGGGGAGAGTCTGTAAATTCATGAGCGCCTGACCTGAGCAATTTAAATTAAACTTCATGATGCAGAAAAAAAGCCGCTTATTAAAGAAGCTTTATTTCAACGGTATGTTTCAAAAATGCAATTATGGGATTAAGAATATTCAAGCGCGATGATAAGGATGATTATGATTAATACTCATTGCCCGATAAAGCTGTTCGATCAACATCACTCGGACTAAAGGGTGAGGTAAAGTCAGCTTGGAGAGTGACCAGTGCCAAGCTGCTGTTTTACGGACTTGATCTGAAAGCCCATCCGGTCCACCGATTGCCAGAGCTATATCGTGTCCTTCAAGCATCCAGCCTTTCATTGTTTCAGCCAGCTTCTCGGTGCTGAGCTCTTTTCCACCCACTTCTAGAGCAATCAGAATTTCGCTGGGTTTAAGCGTAGCGAGAATACTTTCACCCTCAATCTGGCAATATTTTAATATATCTGCGTCTGAGTCATTCTTGCCGCGTTTAGCCATGGGTAACTCAATGACCTGAGTTTGTACAAACGGTTGAATACGTTTGAAGTAATCTTCAAAGCCAGTCAAAACCCAAGCTGGCATTTTTTGACCTATGGTTAAAATACGGATTTTCATAACTGCTGTTTGGTATCAAAATAACATTATTATAACGTTGAAATGCTATCTGTACTGATACAAAAAGACATAATGAAGCTGGAAAATAACCAGAAGGGCAGGTTGCCCATACGAACAACAAGCCTGTCATGATAACAAATGGAAAAATAAGCGAATGTGGAATCGGTTGATATACAGATACTTAATTTTAATTATAAGTGGTTTTTTTTCATGTGTAGCAGCAGCTGATCTAAGCACATCTTTTAAGCAGGCAGATCCTTCTAATCTAACAGTTTACATGAACCAGATTATTCGGCCGGGAGTTGCACGAAATTATAAAAATGTAGAGGAACTTAATCGGATATCAGCAGGATTAAAAGAGCAGATGCGTCTGTTCGGTATACCCTGTAACTATCAGACTTATGAAGTATACGGAAAAAATTATCGAAATGTCTTGTGCTATATCAATGTTGGCCGCTCAGATAAAATAATTATCGGTGCGCATTATGATGCTTTTGAAAAAACTTCTGGAGCAGATGCCAACGCCTCCGGAGTCGCCGGTGTACTTGAAATAGCACGCATTCTGGCAGCAGAGCGCTCTTCCTTAAAGCATAATATCGAATTTGTCTTTTATACCTTAAAAGAGCAGCCATTTTTTAAAACTGCACAAATGGGAAGTTATATTCATGCCAAATCGGTACAGCAGCAAAAAGAGCAGATTAAGGCAGCTTTCATACTTGATATGATAGGCTACTATGATATTAAGAATGTACAGCAGTATCCGGCAGGCATGAAATGGATATATCCAAGTCATGCTAATTTTATTGCAACCTTAAGTAATATACAGTCAAGTGAAATCGGGAATGCTTACTGTGCATCAATGCAGAAGTTAAACCAGCTGGATTGCCAGCGTATGGTAACACCTTCATTTCTGGCAGGGGCAGACTTTTCTGACCATTTTAACTATTGGCAATTTGATATTCCGGCAATTCTGATTACAGATACCGGAAAATACCGCAACAAGTTTTACCATACACAAGAGGACCGTATTGATAAGCTTGATACTGTAAAGATGGCTCAGGTAATTAACGGCTTAGCCTCTACCATTCTTGAATCTAACTTCTAAAATTAAAGTATTTAAGACAAAAAAACGCAGTCCTTAAAAGGGGCTAAAAGGACTGCGAAATAGGCCATCCGTCTGGAGATACAGATGGCCATTTAGTGTACGTTGTGAGAAAAATTAAAACCCACAGAACCGTATGTCTATACTGAATAAGATGGGGAAACTGCTCAGCTTTTTCAAGCTAAAATAAAGGCTACACATACTATATATACATTTTTTAACACAAAAAAGAGAGCCGAAGCTCTCTTTTTCTTATTTACCCTTAGTGGCGGGCTGTATTTGACTCTTCAACTGGTTTTACCAGAGGTTGCTTTGGAAGAGGTTTTGGCATAGAGGTTAAAGCAAGTGGCAATATCTCATCGATACTTTTCACTGCCTTGATTTCTAGCCCTTCCTTCACATTTTCTGGAATTTCTGCAAGATCACGTACGTTCTCTTGTGGAATGAAAACCAGCTTGATACCTCCACGGTGGGCAGCAAGCAATTTTTCTTTCAACCCACCAATACGCATTGCACGACCACCCAGACTGGTTTCACCTGTCATTGCAATATCTGCTCGAATTGCAATACCAGTAAATGCTGAAACAAGTGCAGTAGTTAAAGCAAGACCGGCAGATGGGCCATCTTTTGGTGTTGCACCTTCAGGCAAGTGAACGTGTACATCCGTTTCTTCAAAACGCGATGCCTCAATTCCAAGTTCATCTGCACGGGTACGCACTACTGTCATAGCCGCAGTAATCGATTCTTTCATAACATCACCCAAAGAACCGGTAGTAATGAATTTACCTTTACCTTTAACTGCTGCAACTTCAATAGTCAGTAATTCACCACCGACCGAAGTCCATGCCAGACCATTTACACGGCCAACTTGGGCTTCTTCTTCCGCCATGCCAAAGTCAAACTTGTGTACACCCAGATAATCTGGCAAGTTTTCTGCAGTAACATCGACATGCAGATTTTTGGCTTTCTTGCTCACGGCTTCTTTCACGACTTTTCGCGCAATTTTGGAAACTTCACGCTCAAGACTACGTACACCTGCTTCACGAGTATAACGACGTACGATGTCACGAATCGCTTCTTCATGTACTGTTAACTCTTTAGCACGTAACCCGTTATCTTTAATCGCTTTGGGTACCAAATAACGATCAGCAATATTTACTTTTTCGTCTTCGGTATAGCCCGGCAAACGGATGACTTCCATACGGTCAAGTAATGGACCCGGAATATCCATACTGTTTGCAGTACAGATAAACATGACTTCAGACAGGTCAAGATCCAAATCAAGGTAATGGTCATTGAACTTGTGGTTCTGCGACGGGTCAAGCACTTCAAGTAATGCAGAAGCAGGGTCACCTCGATAATCCTGTGCCATCTTGTCAATTTCATCAAGCAAAAACAGCGGATTCTTAACGCCGACTTTTGTCAGGGACTGCACAATTTTACCTGGCATCGCACCAATATAAGTACGACGGTGTCCACGTATTTCAGCTTCATCACGCACGCCACCTAAAGCCATACGCACAAATTCACGACCTGTAGCTTTAGCAATAGATTCACCAAGAGAGGTTTTACCTACACCTGGGGGGCCAACCAGACAGAGGATTGGTCCACGCAGCTTTTTCACACGCGACTGTACTGCAAGATACTCAACGATACGCTGTTTTACTTCATCTAGGCCATAGTGGTCAGCATCCAGGATTTCCTGAGCTTTATTCAGGTTAATACTAACTTTGCTAGCCTTGTTCCACGGTGTATCTAAAATAACTTCCAGATAGTTACGTACCACAGCCGCTTCACTTGAAGCCGGTTGCATCGCTTTTAGCTTACGGAATTCAGCTTCAGCTTTTTTGCGTACATGTTCTGGCAGATCAGCTTCTGCGAGACGTTTTTCAATCTCGGCCACATCATCTTCAGCGCCACCATTCATGTCAGAGAGTTCGCGCTGAATAACTTTCATTTTTTCATTCAGGAAATATTCACGCTGATTCTTTTCCATCTGGCGTTTAACTGAATCATGCAAGGTCTGTTCTAGCTGTTGTTCTTCAGATTGCTGAAGCAGATAAGTCATCAGTTCTTGCAGATGAACTTCGAACTCATCATGTTCAAGGAACTTCTGTTTCACTTCAATATTAAGTGGAACTCGAGTCGCAACAAAGAATAACAGTTGCAGCAGATCTTCAATTTTATTGGCCGCCGCAATCAGCTCACGCGCATTACGCAATTTTGCTTCAGCATACTGGGCAAACAAGGTACGCAAATCTTGCAGGCGGGCATCTTGCTCTTCCTCGCTAGACTCTACAGTCATTGGACTAAGAGTATGCTCAGCGCTCAGATATTCTTCTGAGTCAATAATACGGGTAAGTTTAGAGCGATGCAGGCCTTCAATCAGGACTTTAATACAGTTTTCATCATTTTCATGATTCACAACTTGCACAATCTTCGCGACAGTACCGTATTGATAAAGGTTGTCGTGATCAATTTCTTCTGTAAGCGAATCTCTTTGTGCAACTACAAATACTAAATTGTCACTGTTACGAGCCACATCAACTGCATTGATCGATTTTTCACGACCCACAAATAACGCAATTTGCATGTGTGGATACACCACCACATCACGTAGCGCTAATAGTGGTAATACACTTGGAACCTGAGGCTCTAAGGTTTGTTCATTCATAAGATATTCGGACATGGGCACTCCTAATGAGTGACAACGGTGTTGCCATGACTTTTATAGTGATGGGTAATTTAAAAAATACAAGGGCCCATGCAGATAAATTGTTTTATTTTTAGGTGAGATATGAAAAGTTCATAGTTTTAAACAAGTTAAACGTATAGTTAAGATTAAAAATAATGTATTTTCGTAGGTGTAACTAATGCATTTAAAGGTTGATCCCATTTTTCTCGCTTTAATCTTGAGGGAATAAACTGGAAATCATGTGCTACTCCTAACCGGTACGGATACTGTGCGGCCTGAGCCAAGGTACGATCATAATAGCCTCCGCCCATACCAATGCGTGTCCCGCTAGAGTCACAAGCAAGCAACGGCATTAAAATTAAATCTAATACAGTAACATTACAGCCACGGCCTGCCATGGGCTCCTTCATGCCTAATGGATGATAGGCAAAGCACTGATTACGATACTGATCACGACTTATAGAAACCCAAACTAGTTTTTGATTCATGTTGCAGATCATAGGTAAGTAAACTTTCTTACCTTTTTTAAAACAGTACTCAATAATTTTACGTGTATGGATTTCACCAAAAGCATTCAGGTAAATACCGATTTTATTAGCATGTTGAAACCTTGGCATTTTTATAAGATGTGTCAGCACTCTTTGTTCAGATTGCCGATGCTCAAAAATACTGACTTGGCGGCGTTGAGAACGCAGAGATCGCCGTAAAGAGTGAAGAGAAGTGGACATAATAATTTCAATTACTTTCCAAGTTAAATCGATTTAAAGACTGATGATCTATAAACTGATCAGACAGCTATCTTATTATTAACATGTTATATTGTCCCAATAAGATAATTTGGCTCTGTACCCTTAACCAGACTTTATACTATCACAATCTTATTTTAGTATCAGCTCGCAGCTATAACAGAGCAACTAAAAAATTCTGCCACTACGGCAATGATTAAAAAGTGATAGACTGTAACAATATATTGTCTGATTTTATTATTAAAGTTGAATCATTATATTTTTATCAGTCATATGTATATCTATTTTGGAGTAAATCTTATATAAATAATATAATGTTATATTCTAAATATTATAAAACTTGGAGTTGAAAATAAAATGATTATATATCGAAAAGGTTATAATATTCATTATAATATTAAACTAAAAATTAGAAAAGTAAAACTAGCTAATAATTATGGCTCTGAAGGATTATAAATATGTGTATTATTTTTATAAAGTCTTGAGAAATATATAAAATAATAATTATTATTAATCTGGAATATATTGATTTATACTGCAATATACATGTGAGAAATACTATTTTATCTTCCTATAAAAATTTTTAATTAATAGTTTAATTGTATTTATAATAATTTTTTTTAAAAAATACCTTGTATTTTTTTTTGGTTAATCTTATGCATCTTGGAACCTTATGATTATATTTTTATATATAAAAGGTATTAAGAGTAGTTAAGAATAAAATATAATTCATTATAAAAAACTGTAAGATATTTTTTATTAATTTACTTTAATCTTAAACATTGAAAAATGAATAATTTTAACGATTAAAATAGGAATATTTCATGTATTTAAAAAAGAGTTTTATAATTATAAATCTTATATTAAGTATACAACATTTAGCCTATGTAGACTGGATTAACCAAGCCGCTATGAAAGTTGAACCTCATACTATCCAGTTAAGACACTATATTCATGCAAATCCCGAGTTGGGAAATTTAAAATTTAAAACCTCTGAACTGGTACAAAAAGAACTTAATACCTATGGTGTTGAGGTTAAAAAAGGCTTCGCAAAAACAGGTATTATAGGTGTACTGAAAGGAGGAAGACCCGGACCGTTCATTGCACTACGTGCCGACATGGACGTTTTACCTATGCAAAAAAGCTCCGGTTTCTTTTGCCAGTCAGGCCACAGGGTTATATCAGGGTAAAATAACGCCAGTTGCCCACGCATGTGGCCATGATGCTCATACTGCTATGTTATTGGGTGCTGCGCAAGTTTTGGCTGAACATAGGGAAAAAGTTGCAGGTACAGTTGTATTTGTTTTCCAGCCTACCGAAGAAGGGAGAGCAGATATTGATAATTTTAGTCAGGACGAACAGGTGGGTTCAAGAAAAATGATCGCAGATGGTGCATTGAGTAATTCAAAGCCAGAAGTGATTTTTGGATTGCATGTTATGGCAGGTATGCCAAGTGGCCACTTATATTATAAAGATGGAGCTGTCTTAAATAGTGCTGATGGTGTCCGGATTACTTTAAACGGCCAACAGGTTCATGGTTCCATGCCATGGAAAGGAAGAGACTCGATTGTTGCTGCAGCAGACATTATTCAGAACATGCAAACACTGGTATCGCGTGGTACTGATCTTAGCAAGGGCATGGGCGTTATAAGTATAGGTCAGATTCAGGGAGGAACCAGTGGCAATATTACGTCGGAACAGGTATCAATGACCGGAACTATCCGCTCCAATCGTGAAGACATTCGCCAGAATATTTAAAGAGCTTGCCTGAAATGATTGATCGTACTGCAAAAGCCAATGATGTTCAGGCCAAGATAGAAATTTCTGCTTATGCTCCTGTGACACTTAATGATAAAACTTTAACTCACCTTATGGCTTCCAGTTTAAAGTCAGTTGTAGGGGAGAATAAAGTTCATGTGCTGGAATAAAATGAAAGTGCCAGTGAGGACTTCGCGTATTATGGACAGATCATGCCAGCTTTATTTGTATTTCTAAGGGCTACCCCAACCGATCAGGACATGCACAAGGCAGCCCCTAACCATAGTCCCTACTTTATGGTAGATGATAAAACCTTAAAAACAGGAATAGTTTCACATATACGTTTTGTGATGGATTATCCAAAAATTGCCGGTCAGGTTCAGGCTGCCTAGAGAGCGAAAAAATGATAGAAATTCATATAGAAATCAGAAAATAGAGATACTGATCCCTATTTTTGGCTACTTTTTTGGATGATAGAGATTCTTTATTGAAATTGCTGTCGATAAGCTTCTGGCGTAAGACCCACTAAAGCCTTAAAGGCACGGGAAAAATTAGAAGAAGATGAATAGCCGAGTTCATAGGCAATCTGGGTAATGCTGGCAGATGAATGACTTAGTCTCTCTTGTGCTTTTAATATAATGACTTGTTTTTTTATTCCATTGAAATCAGCATTTTTTTTATGTAACTGTCGTTGTAAGGTTTTGGTTGAAACATGCAGTAATTCTGCACATTCGGTAAGAGTTGGCATTTGATAAGTATTTAAGAGAATCATTTTGATCCATTCAGGGAAGTCCTGACTTTGGGTAATCTCCCTCATTTGCTCCTGACATTTAAACTCTACCGCTTTTAAGGTCATTTCATCTGCTAATGGCAGTTTATAAGCTAATAGCTCCTGACCAAGAGTAATTTTTAAACCAGGGTGGTTAAGGGCATTAAAATGAAACCTGACCTGCTTTAACTGGTTAATTTGTTTAAGATGAGGCGGTTCAGGCAGAGATAAAAAAATAGAAAAGGATAAGAAAGGTGAATCGATCAAGTCATTAAGATTATTATGCAGGGCGATAGCAATCGCTTCAATGTGAAAATTCAACACAGATTGATCCATGTCCAGTTCAGGCTCAATCAGCCATTCGGCCTGCTGATTTTTATTGAAATAAATTGATGCTTTAAAACTTGGCATAATCAGACTGAAGTATCTGGTCACCAGCTTAAGAGCATGTTCAACTGTCTTGGAGGTTAAAATTGCATAACCTACCAAGCTATGTGAACTTAAGTGTAACGAGCGGCCAAGTTCAAAGGCCAGATCAGTATTTACCGGGAACCTTAAACAGTACTGAATTATTTTTTCTACTTGAGAAATAGATACTTTCGAGTCCGGTTGAGCCAGATACTGTTCTATATCGATATGCAGTTCCTCCAGAAATACCTGTATAGGAATATTTCTGGATATGAGCAGTTCGACCAGCTTCAAATAGTAACGTACAGGTATAAGTGGAACATTTTTATTAATCATTTTAAAACAGCTCTGGTCTCCATACCGATAAAAACTTAAGTAATTCTCTCTATTATTTTCTAAAACTATAATGAGAACTAGCAATAACTTTATTTTCTGTATTATTTAATCAGTTTAAGATCGTTCAGTTCTGGTTTTAAACAAATGCACATATTTACCTAAAACCTTTTCTCGGGCTTTAGGATAAAAATTAATCTTATCTATATGACCATCATAGTGTTTAATCACACGTTCATCCATTAATTTAAACCACCATTTTGGAATTAGAGCGGGGAGAACCATACTGGCATAACCCGCGGGTAACTGTGGAACATTATCGTAATGGCGCAGGGACTGAAAGCTGCGGGTCGGATAGGCATGATGATCCGAATGGCGCTGTAGCTGATAGAGCAGTACGTTACTGAACCTGCTGTTATTGTTCCAGCTGTGTTCTGGCCGGGTACGGGCATACCGGCCACTACCTAAATCCTCACGTTTTAAGCCATAATGTTCCATGTAATTAACGACTTCAAACAACGTGATACCACAAAATGACTGCGTAAGCTGGGTTGGAATAATTCCTGCTCCAAACAGCTTTAGCATAAGCATGTGATAGGCAGCAGTTATTGTCCATCCATGAAACAGCTCGTTCTCTAGAGACCAAAATGTTTTCCCTTTGCGGGCCAAGCGTCGTGTTTCAATTTCTATGGCTGACTTAAAGCTTCCAGTTACAGTTCTTGGCCAGAACTGCCAGAAACTTTCACCTAACTGCGAAGAAGCCGGATCTTCAGGGGTAGCTACACGACGGTGATGCCCATAAGGATGTTCAATACGGAAATGGTTATACCCTGTAGGGGCAAGACAAAGATGCGAAAGGTAATGTTCCAGCTTGCCTGACTTATGGCTCAGCTCATGTGCAGTATTAATTGCTACACCATTGACTAGACCAAGAATATGGCCAAAAAGAATACGCTCTTCCAGTGAAACTGCTTTTTGACTGACAAGATAATTACCATACAGATTGGCAATTATCTGTAAAGGAATAAATAATTTAACAACCCGTGCATAATACGGATCATTCTCCAGATCAGTTACAGCTTCTTCAGGCGGATTTTCCGGGTCTTCTCCCATATACTTATCAATGGCTGGAATGATAATATGTAATGCCAGAGGACCCATATAAGTAAATAATTTCTTAGTAATTTTAGGGCCAAACTGATAACCCAAAAAGGTAGCATTGGCAATATTGGGTACAACCAGACCTAACAGCCAGAGTTTACGTTTTTTATCTGTGAATTTAACGGGCTCTGTGATCTTGTCTACTTGAGTAATTGTATTCATCATCTATTCCATGAGTTATTTTATTTATTGATAAACTCAAGTATGACTTTAAAAGGTTGTAAGCAAAATTCATTAGCGGACATTTATCATTCATTTTAAGACACTAAAAGAGTGGCTACTGACTTACCTTTATAAAAATAATAGTTTTTGTGAGGTAATATCTGGTGATTAAAATAATTAAGATATTTCTTAAGAAAAATAGAAGTATTGTTTTAGTAAAACTATAGAATATTGTCTACTATTTTAATATTACTTAAATTTTTAGGATCATATTTAATCTTAACTTTATTTCCGACATGATAAAATGGGATATCCTTTTTATTTATAATGACTTTGATATTTGGACTTTCTACTACACCGGATGATATTTTAAATTTGAATCTCATATAAAATAGAGGGCGATACTGTACATAAATAGCAGAATCTAGTACATAACTGAGCTCAGCAATTGTAACTACTCCTCTTCTATAGAGAACTATTTTATAGAATAAATCTTTTAAAATTATTTTCCAGAAAATATAGGCAATAAAAAGCCCGAACCATAGAGAGAAAATAGTATAAAATATTTCTTTTAAATTCATATGATTATGAAGATTTCTGTGGTTTGAAAGCAATATTTAATATACTTTGATTTCTGAGATAAACCAAGTAAAAATATAATCAGATATATTGATTATAAGAATTTAGATTTTTTATTATATTTTAATGCCCTACTTTAATTAAATTTTACTTCTAAGGCGATATTGATATAGGGAAGTAGAAAGATATTTATAAATAACTAAAGCCAAAGGCTGATCATAAAAAATTAAAAACTAATATTTGAGGAGGGCTGCATTGGATATTACTCTTATTCTTTTAGGTTTGTTTGCCTTTTGTGGAGGATTAATTGATGCGGCAGTGGGCGGCGGTGGCCTCGTTCAGTTACCGGCACTAATACATGCTTTACCCCAATATAGCTTGGCTACCGTATTTGGAACTAACAAGATTGCTGTCCTGGCGGGCACTTTCTCATCTATTTTTACTTATATAAAAAGAGTGAAAATAGTTTGGAAGCTGATATTTCCAACTATGATTTCAGCTTTTACCTTTGCTTTTCTAGGGGCAATGTCTGTTTCCCTTATTCCTAAAGAATTAATGAGATATATTGTTTTTTGTCTGTTGATTCTGATTGCAATATATACTTTTATTAAAAAAGATCTAGGAAAAACTCATACTGAGCTACAGTATGGTAAAAAAGAAATTGGTATGGGCATACTTTTTGGTGGATTGATTGGCTTTTATGATGGAATTTTTGGTCCAGGCAGTGGTAGTTTTTTAATTTTCCTGTTTGTTAGAATTTTTTCATTCGATTTCCTTAATGCTTCAGCATCTGCAAAGCTTGTAAATCTGGGAACATTTACTGCCTCATTATTGTTTTTTATTCCTGCAGGCCATGTATTATGGAAAATTGGTGCCTTTGTAGGCGTCTGCAATGTCTTAGGCTCCCTGGTCGGGACTATCTTGGCATTGCGATATGGTAGTGGTTTTATCCGTATTTTTTTTCTTGTTCTTCTTATATTTTTGATTGGGCGAATGGGCCTTGAGCTTTTTAAATAGCCTAAAAAATAATCTGAAATTAAAACGGATTAGTTTGAGTCTGTGGCTACTGTTAAAGATAAAAAATTAAGCTTCATCTAAAGTGACCAAAGAATTTAAATACTGAACAAGACTTTTTATGGTCGCGCTAATCTGTAAAAATGCGTTAAGATGGTGCAAATCGGGTTAAAGGCTGGGGTATCAGTATGAATTTTTTTAAAAAGAAAAATAAGGCAAGCTTTGTATTTTTTATTATTACGCTTTATGCACTGATCGGCTTTAGTTTAGGGTATTTCATATGGGAAGACCTTTTATAGCAGAAATGGATCAGGCGATAGCGCTATGATTAATCACTGCTTAAATCAGTCGGCTAGCTGGAATCTGTTCCTCATGTACCTATATCTGGCCAACAAATATACCTAGGCGCTTTGTTAGCTTTGTATAGCGACTTAAAACAATGTCTATAGAAAGCTAACCTGAAGATCTAGAAGTTATTTATAAATCAATTCGTTAATTTAGCAGGATAACCTCTTTATAAAGCATGACTACAGCTAAGAAGCTCATCATTAAAGAAAGGCTTTTCAACAGTATTCTTTGTATTTTGATATTTTTAAGAATTTTCTTTATCTTCCATGAGAAAAATATATAGAGACTGCCAATAATGGAGAGAGTAATAACCGTGATAATAATGAGTAATAAACTATACTGTTGAAGCGAGTTTAACCCAAAAATAGCAGGGACCAAGGCAAGATAAAATGAAATGGTTTTAGGATTACTAAGAGTAATCAGTAAACCGTCTCTATAGGTTGAGAAAGTTTTATTTACATCCAGGACAGCCTGTTCTTGAACAAGATTTTCATTGAACATCCAGAATTTATAGGCGATAAATAATAAGTAAAAGCATGAGATAATGACAATATAGGCTGAAAAATTGGAACTCAATTGAGTAAGATAAGAAATAAAAAAAATAGAAATAGATAAAAAAATAATATCTCCTGTAATTAGACCTAGAAGCATCAATATGCCACTCCAATAGCCTTGGCTAAGTGTCTTAAACATTAACCCCGTCATGCCTGGTCCAGGCAGAAAAGCTGCCAATGCTAGCGTTAAACTGTAGGTGAAAATCTGGGTTAGAATATCCATACTATAAAGAATCAAATAAAAAACTGGTTTTATTTTTCTATAAAATCACAGAAAAAAATGATCTATTTATTCTATTAAAATTAAAAATTAAGGTATAAATTTAATTTTTATTATATTTATTGGAAATATTATACCCATATGCAAATCGATAAGACAGATGCCAGAATTCTGGAGCGTTTACAGGCAGATTCACGAATTACCAATTCTGAACTATCGGAATATATTGGTATGTCAACATCGCCGTGCTGGAGAAAAGTGAAGCAGCTAGAAGAAGCACAAGTTATTAAAGGTTATGGCGTGCTTATTGACCGAAAGAAAATAGGTCTGGGTGTGATGGTTTTTATAAGGGTTTCTATTGATAGCCATAGTGAAAAAGAGGCAAGGAAATTTGAAGAAGAAGTAATTGCTTTAGAGCATGTAGTAGCTTGTTATAGTATTGGTGGGGATGCAGATTTTTTATTACAGGTCGTTTCTCCCGATCTGGATACTTACGCTGAATTTTCAATGTCAGTGATCAGGCGTTTACCGGGCATAAAAGAAATGCAAAGTATGTTTGTATTAAAAGAAATAAAACCTTTTCTGTCTTTTCCAGTCAGAAGTCAAAGATAGTTTTTATAAATTATTAAAATTTAAATTATTTTAGTGAAAACTGGTGTCTCCGGTGATGCCGCTGCATGTCGTTACCCTTGAACCCTAAAGTTCAAGGTGGACGCGACGCATACTTGCTGGGTTTCCTGCTCAGGGCAGGCATACACTCTAAATATGCAGAACGCAATCCTAAAGTGATGATATCGGCTCAGGGGAATAGACTCGCTGGCGAACATCTCAGAGACAAGTTAAGTATAACTGATCTGAAGCTGATGGCAATTGAATAAACTTTTAGGAGTGTAAAGTTAATTTTCAATTGACGAGTATTTATACGTAATCATGTATATGTCAGACAATTTTCTCGACATCTTGCATAATAGTACTCAGCAAACGTTCACAGTGTGCATATTCCTGAAGTGATTTATTTAAAGTGAGTACTTCCTGCATTAGGGAAAGCGCTACCATAATAACCAGTTTGTTATGTTCAGTCCGTGGCGCATTACGGCGTATTTCATGAAATTTTTCATTTAACAATTGCCCGGCACGCTCCAGTTCTTCCTTTTTGTCCGCAGTAGTTGCCAGCCGGAAAGTCTGTTCAATCAGACGCAGTTCAACCATTACCGGTTCACTCATGTCGAAGACTCCTCACTCATATCCGTGTTTGGGTGGGCAAGCTGCTGGATTTCCTGCGCATGCTGATCCTGACTGGTTCCTAAAATGGCCAGACGCTGAATAATGGCTTCTACCTTGTGTTTAGCCAGTTCGTTTTTCTGAAGCAGCCGCTCACGCTCCTGCTGAAGATCATGTATTTCCTGCTGGGACTGACGTTGCTGGGCCTGTAACTGCTCTTTAGTCGCACGGAGTTCATTCCGTTCGCTTAAAATTTCCTGAAAACGATTTTTAAGGTCAGTACAGCTTTTTTCTAGACGGCTATACCGATCTGCCAGAGCAGTGGCATCTGTATTGAGCTGTTTGAACTGACTTTCTACACTGCCCAGTTTCTCTGTCAACTGGTCAATTTCTTCTTGTTTTTGGGTAATGATGCCATTTTTTTGCACAACTTGAGCGTGATGATGCTGATCACTCTCTTCTTTGGCTTGAACGAGCGAACTATTTTCACTCTCAAGATGATGAAGTCGTGTTTTTAAAACACCAATATGCGCCTGTAGACGCTGTAATTCTTCTAACATAACGAGGTCGCACAGAATTGCAATCAAAGGTAATATATAAGCAGTATAAAGATTGGAAAAGCGAATGCAAGACGATATTTCAGGTTGGACAGACTGGCAGCAACAATTTAATGGAATTGAAGAAATTTCGAGCCCAAGTGAGTTACATGGCTTACTCACAGGTATAGTTTGTGTTACAGAGGCGCCTACTCGAGATGAGTGGATGAATATTCTCGCAACTCTTCATGTACCTGCTTTAAATGATGAAGCACTGGCCATGCTGGCAGAGGAAGCAGAAGATGTATTTCATGCGCTGTCAGAAGATGAACTCGACTATTTACCTTTACTACCTGATGATGAGCATATGCTGGCTGATCGGGTACAGGCACTGGCAGACTGGTGTGCAGGTGTAGTGCTGGGGTTTGGTCTTGCATCAGGACATATTCGATCTGACGAAAAAGAACTGATTGAGCACTTACAGGATGTAGCCGCAGTTGAATTTGAAGAGTCAGATGATGATGAAGAAGGTGAGGAAAGCTATCAGGAGTTATATGAGTTTGTACGTCTGATACCGGTTAGCCTTTCGATTGGACGTAAAAAAATTACAGTGTCAGAAAGCTCATTATTGCAACATGTTCAGGCTCAGGCTAAAAAGACCGCCTTATCTGATAGCCAAAATGTAGTTGAAATGTTTACGCCGCACCGTCCGAGTTAACTCGGACTTGGTTTTTGGTTAATACCAGCCGTGTTATATCCCATACTTTACAATTAAAGATTACCAGCATGATAAAACTAACTCAAGAAGACTTTCAACAGCGTCGCGACTGTCTGGCTGTACATATGGGGCCAAACAGTATTGCCATTATTGCCACCAGTCCGGTTGCCTACCGTAACCGGGATGCTGACTATAAATTCCGTGCCGACAGCAGCTTTTACTATCTCACCGGGTTTGCAGAACCAGAAGCAGTGGCAGTCATTGAAACCTTTGAGACAGCAGATGACTACACCTACAGCCTGTTTTGCCGTGAACGTAACCGGGAAATGGAAATCTGGAATGGATACCGTGCTGGTATTGATGGCGCAATTGAAGATTATGAAGCTGATGAAGCTTATGCGATTGATCTGCTTGATGAAGAGATTATTGAAAAGTTGCTGAATAAAGCACGTCTGTACTATCGTATTGGACACAATGCCGAATTTGATGCCCGAGTCAGTCAATGGATTAAGCAGGCTGATACCCAGCAGCGTCGTGGCGATGGTTCTCCATCACAGCTTTTACAGCTGGACCGTATTTTAGATGAAATGCGCCTGATCAAATCTGCCAAAGAAATTGAGATCATGCAAGCCGCATCTGTAATTAGTGCACAGGCCCATACTCGTGCCATGCATCAGGTACGGCCGGGAATGATGGAGTATGCTCTGGAAGCAGAGCTAAATTATGTATTTGGCCAGCATGGTTGCGTACCTTCCTATAACAGCATTGTCGGTGGTGGAGGTAATGGCTGTATTTTACATTATGTGGAAAATAACCAGCCACTTAAAGATGGTGATCTGGTATTGATCGATGCGGCTTGTGAATATGAGCATTATGCCTCTGATATTACCCGTACATTTCCGGTAAATGGTAAATTTAGCCCTGAACAGAAAGTCTTGTATGAAATTGTATTAAAAGCTCAGCTGGCTGCTATTGACGCAGTACGCATCGGGAATTCTTACCGTGAACCGCATGAGCGTGCAGTTCGTATCCTTACAGAAGGTCTGGCAGCACTTGGACTTTTAAAAGGTAATGTAGATGAACTGATCGAAACTGAAGCTTACCGCCAGTTCTATATGCATGGTACCGGCCACTGGTTGGGGATGGATGTGCATGATGTCGGGTCTTATAAGAAAGATGGGGAGTGGCGCAGTTATGAAGCTGGTATGGTGGTTACTGTTGAGCCCGGATTGTATATTGCTCCAGACGATGAAGCCGTAGACAAAAAATGGCGGGGTATTGGAATCCGCATTGAGGACGATGTAGTGGCTACAGAACATGGTCCACTGATTTTAACAGCTGAAGTCGTAAAAACAGTTACAGACATTGAACATTTAATGGCTCAGGCCCAGCATTGATCTGCCAGAAATAAGGAAACTGTTATGCAGCAACAAGTGATTATTGTTGGTGGGGGGATGGTCGGCTTAAGTCTTGCTTTAATGTTGGCTAAAGCCAAAATCGGAGTCAAGTTGCTCGAAGCTATTCGCTACCCTGACTACACCGATACAGAAAGTGTTCCCTATCACTCAAGTTTTGATGCACGTAATACGGCACTTTCACGCCGGAGTGTACAGATTTACCAGAAGTTAGGGCTGTGGGAGGCTCTTCAACAGCATGCTACACCTATTCTGGAAGTTCATATTACAGAACAGGGAAGTTTTGGTAAGGCTCGTCTGAAAGCTGAGCAGGAAAATGTTGAGAGCTTTGGACAGGTGATTGAGAATGCCTGGCTTGGACGAGTACTTCTAACTCAAGTGCGCCAGCAACCTTGGATAGAATTAATTGATGGAGTACAGGTTAAGGCATTAACTCAAGATACAGAACAGGTCTACATTGAGGCAGAACGAGAAGGTCAAGAACTGCAACTTACTTCAAAACTGGTGATTGCTGCTGATGGCCGCGATTCTTTTTGCCGACAGGCCTTGGGTGTTGGTGTAGATGTGCATGATTATGACCAGGTGGCAATTGTCACCGCGGTACAGACATCCAAACCGCACCGTCAGGTTGGTTTTGAGCGTTTTAGTCCTTTAGGACCGTTGGCGCTCTTGCCACTTCCGGGTGAGTATCGACGTTCTGTGGTCTGGCCAGTCAAAAAGGGGACTGAACATGAGTGGCTGGGTGAAGAAAATGATCAGCATTTTTTAAATGCCTTACAACAGACTTATGGTGACCGGGCAGGGAAATTTGAAAAGACCGGAAAACGCTTCAGTTATCCATTGTCACAGGTTCTGGCCCATAAACAGGCAGTTGGCCGGGTAGTTTTGATGGGCAATGCTGCACATACACTCCATCCTGTGGCCGGTCAAGGCTTTAATCTGTGCCTGCGTGATGCGGATGTCTTGTTGCGTTTTCTCGGCAGTCATCTGACAGTATCTGATGATCTGGGTGAGCCAGAAGTTCTAAAAGCTTATGAACAGGCCCGCCTGACCGACCAGCAACGGGTCATCAAGTTTTGTGATTCGGTAGTACGAGGTTTTAGTAATCAGAATCCGGTTCTGAAACTGCTACGCAATACCGGTCTGATTGCTTTTGATATAGTCCCGGGAATAAAACCTCTAGTAGCCAATTATGCAATGGGGCTAAAAGCATGAGTGAAATTCTAGATGTGGTTATTGTCGGTGGTGGTCTGGTTGGTGGTCTAACAGCATTATTATTGGCGCAAGGTGGAGTTCAGCCTACTGTACTGGATGCGGCACCGGTCTTGGCAGAAGCGCAGATATTGCCTGTAGTAAATCCCAGGGTATTGGCACTGAGCCAAGCGACCGTTCATCTTTTAAAAACAGTAGGCGTGTGGAAAGAAATCGCCAGACATATGCCCTATACCGGTATGCAGGTCTGGAATAAAAATGGCTATGGCGAAATAGCTTTTGGTCATGAATCACAGTCCTTTCCGCCAGAAGATCAGTGGCTTGGCTCAATGGTCGAGCCAAGTATACTCAATCTTGCGATTCAGAAAAAATTGCTGGAAAATGTACAGGATTATCGTACCCAAATTAAAGTCACTCACATTGAACAGGGTATAAATTGCTGGCATCTACAGCTTGCTGATGGTTCAGCAATATATACCCGGTTACTGATCGGGGCAGACGGTGCCCAGTCATTTGTACGTGAACAGGCTATGATCGATCTGGACGTGCTGGACTACAAACAATCAGCGGTTAGCTGTGCCATTAAAACCGCCCAGCCACATCAGCACGTAGCACGCCAGATCTTTTTGCCCACTGGCCCGCTGGCTTATCTGCCTATGGCCAGTATACAGCCCGAAGTATATGGCTACTGGCAATCAATTGTATGGACTTTGCCAGAAGATTATGCCGATGAATATTCGGCTCTAAGTGATGAAGAATTTGCCCGGCTTTTAACTAAAGAAAGTCAGCATATGCTGGGAGAAGTTCAAGTAGTGCGTTCAAGGGCCAGCTTTCCTTTAAAAGCGCGCTCCGCTCAGCGCTATGTAAAAAAAGGACTGGCATTGATAGGAGATGCTGCTCACGTAATCCATCCGTTGGCCGGTCAGGGAGTAAATATTGGTTGTCTGGATGCTGCCATACTTTGTGATGCATTATTACATGATGCTAAACGGGGAGTATGGGCACATGAGCAGACATTGCTACGTTATGAGCATCGCCGTAAAGGACAGAATGCAGCTATGATGCATGGTATGTCAGTATTGGGCTGGCTTGAAACCCGAGAGCTGTTTCCAGTGATCTGGGCACGAAATCTGGGGAAAAAGCAGGTTAATCAGCAGCCATTACTTAAAGATCTTTTTATGTCGCAAGCCAGTGGCCTGATTCACTTAAAAGATACACGTTATTGTAAAACTGGCGAATAAAAACACTTTCGTGCATTTCTTTTATAATTGATTACGAATTTGATTAAAAAAGATACGTTTTTTCTGCTTTTAGCTCTTTGCGAATTCGTTAGAGATTGCTAAATTCCAATCTAAATTACCACGGTTCACCATGGAATATAGGCATTTATGGGGAGTGAGAAAACAGATATGAATGATTATGATGATGTAGAAGATGTAGCAGTCGATGAAGATGAAGCAAAAGCAGCTGAGAAAGGTGCAGTTGACGAAGAAGCGGTTCTTAACGACACAGATCTGGCGGAAGCTGAAACTCTGACCGTCACTGCAAAGCAGAAGAAACGTCAAGCTTTGGAAGATGAAATAGCACGCTTTTTGGCAAGTGGTGGGAAAATTATTGAAGTCCCGCCTGATGAAGGTGTACGCAGCTAATCGCATTGAACAGAGTTAATCTAAAAAAGCATCATTCGTGATGCTTTTTTAGTTAGGACATTAATTTCAATAACCTATCCGGTTTGAGACTGCAATTCCAAGGCGCGCTGGTAAGCCACTTTCTTTTTAATACCAGTCAAGTCCGCAGCAAGTTGAGAAGCAGCTTTAACTGATAAATCCTGAAGCAGGCGGCTCAGAAGCTGGTCGAGTTTCTCTTGATCAATATCTTTTTGCTGGATAGAGCCTCCTATCACAACGACAATTTCACCCTTTTGCTGATGATGGTCTGCTTCAATAAAAGTGACCAGTTCACCTAGGGTCATTTTTTTGATGGTTTCAAAAGTTTTGGTAATTTCCCGTGCAAAACCGACCGGACGCTCTGATCCAAATACCTTTGCCATATCCTGGATGCTGTCCAAAATACGGTGAGGTGCTTCATAAAAAATTAAAGTTTGCGTTTCATCTTTCAGTTTTTCCAGCTGCACCAGACGCTGTGAAGACTTGGAGGGCAAGAAACCTTCAAAACTGAAACGGTCACTAGGCAGGCCAACTGCACTTAAGGCTGCAATTGCAGCACAGGCGCCAGGCACCGGTATCACTCGAATACCTTTTTCTTGAGCAGCACGTACCAGTTTAAAGCCAGGGTCACTGATCAGGGGAGTACCTGCATCACTGATCAGCGCCATATTTTCACCTGATTGTAATTTTTCAATTAAATAATCAATTTTATTATTTTCATTATGATCATGACATGCAGTAAGAGGCGTGGTTATATTATAATGTTTTAATAATTGGGCAGACTGTCGTGTATCTTCTGCTGCGATCAGAGCTACAGATTTAAGAACATCAATTGCTCGATAGGTCATATCATCCAGGTGCCCAATCGGCGTTGCCACTACAAATAATTGAGCACTCATAAGGGTGGTTCCATGATTAATAATAAAAAAGTTTTGCTGTTGATCAGTTTGTTCAGCTTCATGCAGACAGTGCAGGCAGAAGTTCTGGTTATTCTACCTGAAACCGGCCCGCTCGCGCGAGCTGCCTCCAGTGTGAAGCAGGGGTTTATGAGTGCTTATGAAGCATCTGGCAGTCAAGAACAGCTTAAATTTGTAAACTCATACGGACAAAACATGAAAAGCCTGTTCGCCAAACATATAAAACCCAAGACTCGGCTAGTTGTAGGGCCATTGAGCCGTGAAAAAGTAGAAGAGGCCGTCAGGCTTAATCCAAAAGTACAGGTACTGGCTTTAAATGAAATTGGGCAGCATCACAATAAGGTATTACAGTTTAGCCTGTCTAAAAATGCAGATGCAGCTACTATGGCCGCGCTTATGCTTCGTGACAATATCCGTCAGGTGTCAGTTTTAAGAGAACCGGGCATAGAAGCAGATAGTGAAATCTTTTTAATTGCACTGATGTCACAACTGGATTATCCGGTTCAGATCATTGAAGTTTTGCCTAAAAAACTGCCGAAACAGCAGGCACTTTTACTGCTGGGTAAGACTGACTGGCTCAATAGCATGGTTAAATTACCAAAAACAGGTATTTATGCCCATGCGATTGCGATTGAAGAGGGAGCAAAAATTCCGGAGGGCTTGAAATTCTGTGATGCTCCGGCACTTTATGAAGCAAAATGGCCAGAAATGATCATAGCTTATCAGCAGCAGCCGGTTAACATGGCTTATCAGCGTCTACTGGCTTTTGGTGGAGATGCATGGACTTTGGCAGAGCATTACTTACAGCAGCCCAAAAATATTCCCATAGGTGACTTCAGTTTTGAAGGACGAACAGGACAGATCCATGTAGAGACCCGGCAGATAAAGCGCACTCCACAATGTTATCAGCAGGTGCAGGGTAAGTTGCAGCGAATAGCATTATAAAATCTTTGATTATTATAAAAATGGTTACTTTTACTAAACAGTTAGGGCAGTGGGCTGAGCAGCAGGCCAAGATATTTCTAGAGCAGCAGGGCTTTGTATTTTTGAATCAGAATTATCATTCCCGGTACGGAGAAATAGATCTGATTGTATGCCGGAACCAGGAACTAATATTTGTTGAAGTCAAAGCCCGTAGTATGACAGGTTATGGACGTGCCCAAGAAGTCATTTCCAGAAGTAAACAAAAAAAGATTATTCAGACGGCAATGTCTTTTATAAGCCAACATCCTGTTTATGAAAATTATTACTGCCGTTTTGACGTGATTTGCTTTAACTTCTCTACACAAATTGCAAAAAAGGTACAGCAAGACTTTTATAAGCTACCGTATGATCTTGAGTGGATTGAAAATGCATTTACTTTAGATTGAGAGTTCTTTACTCTGTCATACAGTCTGGGAAAATGAACCTGTCAATAAAGATCAGATCTAAAAATTAGGGAGTCTTGCTGAGTGTTTAATCGTTTCACTTTGGCTTTGCTATGTGTGGCAAGCTTATCTGGATGCGCAAGCTTTATTTCAAATGGTACTGGTGCTACTCCTGTTGGTACTGATAGTGGTGTGCGTTCATTGGGACAAGTTTTTATTGATTCTTCAATTGAACGTACTGCCAATATTAATCTTTATAAACTTGATCCCCGCTTTAAACAGTCACGTATTAATGTCGAAAGCTTTCATGGCAATGTCCTGCTTACAGGACAAGTACCTGATGTTTATCTGAAACAGCTAGCAGAGGACAATGTACGGGCCATGTCTGATGTCAAAACCGTGCATAACTATATTACAGTGGGTGATAAAGTCGGTTATAACACTATCATGCAGGACGCAGCCGTTACCGCAAATACGCGCGGACTGATTATGAAGGCCAAAATGGTCTCTGACAGCAAAGTACTGGTGCATACAGAAGATGGCGTACTTTATGTAATGGGTCGTCTGAATAATGCTGAAATAAATGATCTTAATCAGGTTTTACAGCAGGTAGGCAATATTACCAAAATCGTTACCCTGATTGATAATGTCGAGCAGGGTTCAGGCCCAGTTGCCAGTTCTTCTCTCGCAAGTCCAGTAGCAAACAACTATGCAGCACCGGAAGTCGAAACTCCTGTTGCCATTGATCCTGATCAGCCTGAACCGGTCTCTATTCAGTAAATCTTATGCAGATTCTTCAAAATTTACAGCGTTTAACTACACAGGCGAAGCTTCGTTATCAGGAGTTTCGCCTGTATGACGCGGCTAGTTATATGCTCAATCATCTGACGCCTAGACAGTCTTTTGAATTGAACCAAGATATAGCATATGGCACAAAAGCTAGACAGCTTCTTGATATTTATCGTACTAAACATCCACTGCCTCAACGTCCGCTAATTGTCTTTGTACATGGAGGAGCTTGGCAGCATGGAGATAAAAAGGATTATGTGTTTATCGGCGAAGCATTTACACGCGAAGGCTATGATGTAGTAGTTTTAAACTATCATCTGGCCCCCCAGCATATTTTTCCGAGCTATATTGATGATCTGACCCTAGCATTAAACTATCTGGACCAGCATCAGCAGGACTTGCATATTTCAACTGAACAGCTGATTCTGATGGGACACTCTGCAGGCGCATTTAATGTAATGTCGGCAATCTATCATCCTACACCCTATACCTTGGAATGCCGTTCAAAAATCAAGGCAGTAATTGGAATCGCCGGCCCTTATCATTTTGATTATAAGGGTGATCCAATTGCTCAGGATGCGTTTGATCAAACCATTCCTTATCATGAGGTCATGCCTTATTACTTTGTTGACCATAACCCGATCCGGCACTGTCTGGTTGTAGCTGAGAATGATCAGATCGTTAAAAAAAGTAATAGTGATGACTTGGACCAGCAATTACGGCAGTGTGGCAATTATAGCCAGATCGTGATGATCCCTAAAACTGGACATATTACAGTTTTAGGGAGCTTATCGAGTCTGTTCAGTTGGCACTTTCAAACCAAGCAAAGCATACTTAAATTTCTTGATGAAGCACTCAAGGCCAGTTAACTGGCCTTTTTTAATATTCAATAATTGGCGTTCCATGAAGTACGTGCATAATCATGGAATGGGCAATACTGCCTTTGAACGGAATTTCTGGTAACTCATCAAATTTGAAAAAACGGGCATCACTGATTTCTTCTTCCTGAAGCTTGATGTCACCCGACTCATATTCAGCATGAAAAGCCAGCATCAGATTGCTGGGAAATGGCCAAGGCTGGCTGGCCAGATACCGGATGTTCTTCAGGTGCAGGCCTACCTCTTCTAAAGTTTCACGACGTACTGCATCTTCTAGCGTTTCACCTACCTCGACAAAACCAGCAATCAATCCGTACATTTTGCCTTTATTGCGTACAGACTGCGCCAGCAGAATTTCATCTTCGCCGCGAGTAATAATTGTAATCACGCAAGGTTGTACACGTGGATATTGCCGATAACGGCAAGTAGGGCAGATCATGGCGTATTCGAGAGGATGGACCTCTGTTTCATGTCCACAGTGGCTACAAAATTTATGATTACGACGCCATTCTAATAGCTGCACAGCACGGCTGGCCTGTTCAAACTGCATACGGCTCCATAAACTGATCAATTGCCGGATCGGAACCAGATGCAGACCTTCAGGAATAGCGTCTATATCAAGAAGATCACGGGCAATGATCTGATCGCCCGGAATAAAATCAAGATCATCTTCCAGCTTCTCGACCTCAGGAAGCTGGAAGTTTTCATCAACTAACAACTGTTGTTCATGAAAGATGTAAGCAAGTGATAGTTCAGACATTTAGGCAGCGGCAACAAGTTTTTGACTACTTGCTAATGCTACATTAAACATCGAGGCTAAAACAGGCTGTTTGTTTTTTAAATTTTCAATCAGCATATCGGCGCTCGCCAGAATATTGAGCAGATCTTCAATATGCTGGGCTTCAATAACCAGCGCATGTTTGTTTGAATGTTCCAGAAACCGCGCCCCTTCAAGTAAAGCCTGTTGACATTTTTCCATTCCCAAGAATAAAACGGCACCAGAAATTTCCTTAAACTGGTTACATACCCCTTCAATGTTTAAGGTGTTCGGGTCTTGCAGATAAAGGGTAAGGCTCTGGCTGGCCAAATCGATGAGTGATTTGGTCTCGGTTAAAAGCATTTCATGAGCTTCATCAAGCCTGTCCAGAGAGATACTCATGTTATTTACACGAATTTGCAGGCGGCTGGAGGTGTGGTGGCGTTCCAGTATTCCAATAGAGTTCATTGCCGATAAAATACTGTTCATGAGCTGTTGGGCATAGTTTTCATCTGTCAGAACGTTCGGCTGACTTAAAGCCCGAGCCTGCTGCGTTAACTCTATATAAGCTTCATTCAGGTTCAGCAGTTTGAAAATATTGGCCAGCATCAGCAGGTTCTGCTGAATATCCTGACTTTTTTCTGGCGACATATTCTGATAATTGTATTCAATATCATGACGAATCTGGGCCATCTGGGTGGTGATCAGATCAGTAATTGCATGAATGGTTTCATAGTCCGGTCCGAACAGATGACGGCTCAGTACCTGAAGCTGAGTATCAGTCAAGATTTCATCACCAATATTGAGCTGTTCACGGACATGTTGCGACAGTGTATCTTCTTGACTAATACACAGTACCACTATGTCAGCCAGATCTTCAATTGATGGGCTAAAGCTGTCTGGTTGTGTTAAAAACTTATCAATACTGGTTTCAATACGGATTAAGGTGCGCAGGCGCGGTTCATTTAAAATCAGTTTTTCTATCTGGTTAAAGGCCATATACACCAGATTCCAGTACTGTTGACTAGGCTGGTTATTGGCTAGAAATGCCAGATATGCTCCTACCAGTTTAATGCCTTGTAAATCGAGCTCGGTTTCCTGCTGTTTTAATATTCTGTTCAAACACATTTTATAAAGCTGGTGTACATAGCTGGATTGTTCCAGATGTGGCGCAGCAGGCAGTTTAAACTCAGGTGACATAAAGTCGAGCAGTGGAACCAGTGGCTGACCTTCACGGGTTAGAGGCTTATCCAGTGCTTTTTCAAGTTGATTCAATGTATCCAGTAGAAATTGGGGAACTTTGACTTCACGCAGGCAAATAAACTCAACATAGCGTTTGAGCATGGTTGTACCCTCACTGAGCGCCACCACCTGGTCATGATCAATATGTTGTGGATCGCTCATAATCTTGCGCATCAGTTCTGCAGAGTAAGCTGCAATCTGGGCCAGATGTGGTATATCAATCAGTGCAAGTACATGTGCGCATTGCTGAAACTGCGCTAGGGTATCCTCAATACCAAAAGGTAAACTCTGATCCTCTGCCAAGGTGCTTACAGCGGATTCAACCAGTTTTATAGAGTTGTCGATTTCATTTTTTATTATCAGTAATGCAGTTGGATCAAAATGAATCGAGGTTTGGTAAGACATGTGATCTGCACCTTTCCTAGTGTTATATCTGTTCATGTAAGGACTGGTATAAATAACCGCCTTACTTCTAGAGATTAATATAACTTAACTAGAAAAGGTTTATATACAAAAAATAACACTTTATGTGGTTTTTTTTATCGGGCAAATAAACAGGGTTCGCCATTCTTTTCCTGATAGTGTTGAACCCACTCTTCATGAGCCGCAAGCTCTTCGGGTGAAGGCATAATTACGGGCAAATCAACATTGATTACTTGTCGTGAAGCCTGTGACTGACTTATTTCGCTTTGAGACAGGGCATCCATATCAAAGGATACTTGTCCACCTGTCATGGCCAGATATACATCGGACAAGATCTCGGCATCGAGCAAAGCACCGTGAAAAGTACGGTCTCGTGCTGGAATTTCATAACGGCGAACCAGAGCATCCAGCGAGTTCTTCTGTCCGGGATGCTTGCTTTTAGCTAGTGCCAGGGTATCAGTTACTTCACACACTTCAGATAATGCAGGGAATCCTGCGCGTTTGAACTCCATATCAAGGAAGTTCATATCGAAGCTGGCATTATGGGCAATAATCTCGGCACCTTTTAAATAATTAAAAAGAACCTCTGCAATTTCCGCATAACGTGGCTTATCCTGCAAGAATTCATCAGTAATACCGTGAATGTCTACTGAGTCACCCACCGGTTTTTCCGGATTGATATAAATATGGATTGAGCTGCCGGTAAGTTTACGATTTACCATTTCAATGGCACCGACTTCAATAATCCGGTCTCCATCCTGGAAATAAAAACCAGTAGTCTCCGTATCAAGAATCAGCTGGCGCGGACCATGTAGCTCCAAGGTCGCTTCAGTAGTGACTACATATGGATGGCTTGACTCAGCCGTCTCTATTTCAGTAGCTAATTCATCATCCATTAATTCAACCTGATCTGGCAATAACAGAGTCGACTCTTCTATATGCTCCGGTTCTGATTCAAGTAAATCGAAGCCTAACGGATCATCCAGTAACCAGTCGCTTTCAGACTTTTTTTCTGATGTATGCTCACTATTGAGCTGTGCCTGAACCGGGGTACTGATGCCTTGCATGATTTGATCTGCACCTAAATTTGCCAGCTGGTCTGCCATTTCATTGCCTGCATGGCCAGCATGTCCCTTAATCCAATTCCATTCGATTTCGCGTCCTTGGCAGGTTGCATCCAGTTTTTGCCATAAGTCAGGATTTTTGACGTCTTTCCAGTTTTTCTTTTTCCAGCCTTGAATCCATTCGGTAATACCCTTTTTGACATAGTTAGAGTCTGTCCAAATGACAAGCTTGGCATCTTTTGGGCAGAATGAAATGCCTTCAATTGCAGCAGTCAATTCCATACGGTTATTGGTAGTAAGGGGTTCACCGCCACAGATTTTATGTTCTTCCTGCTCGGTAATGATATATGCACCCCATCCACCTAAGCCGGGATTACCGCGGCAAGCACCATCTACATAGAGTGTGATTGTTTGAGACATAAATCAGAAACCTGTCAAAAAAATACAAGGGGAAAATACATACCTGAGACTTCTATTGTATACACAAAAACTGGAAGACGACCTGCTGTTAAAGGGAAATTTTAATTTCTTGTAACATTTCAGGTGGAATCGCGCTAAATTATTGCCTTGTGTCATTGGCAGTCATCACTACAATGGCTTATTTAAAAAATAAACTTTGTGCGAGTTGTTTGGAATTTTTTATGTATAAACCAACCACAGCAGTGTGGCAGCCTTCTGCGTCAATCTTGTTTAAAATTACTCTACTTGGCTCTGCTATTGCAGCACTCGGGATGACGACAGGCTGTTCATCAACTCCCGCGAATTCAAAAACAATAAAATCAAACCAGGTTGGGTCCGGTCTTTTAGATGCCAGCAGTCTGGATTCACTTGAAGATCTGCTTTCTGCGACTGATATGCGCGCTGTCGAAGGCGATCGTCTGCTGATTCTCAAGCACGGTGATGTGTGGAAGCGGATGACTGTAGGCTTCAAGATGGATTTAAATCACTGGGACTCACGTATTGAGGCACAGCGTAGCTGGTTTATTTCACGTCAGCCTTATCTTGACCGTCTAAGTGCACGTGCCAGCCGCTATTTGTACCATACCGTAAAAGAAGCCGAGCGTCGTGGTCTGCCAACTGAATTGGCCCTATTACCAGTCATTGAAAGCTCCTATGACCCGGCAGCGACCAGTAGTGCAGCAGCAGCAGGTTTATGGCAGTTTATTCCAAGCACCGGTAAAATTTATGGTCTGAAGCAGACTTCACTATATGATGGCCGTCGAGATGTGGTTGAATCGACTCGTGCAGCCTATGAGTTCTTAGGCAGCCTGTATAATCAGTTCGGTTCCTGGGAATTGGCACTGGCTGCCTATAATGCCGGGCCGGGTCGCATCCAGCAGGCCATTAACCGTAACCGTGCTGCAGGCTTACCTACTGATTACTGGTCGCTTAAACTGCCACAGGAAACCATGAATTATGTTCCACGTTTCTTGGCAGTAGCACAGATTATTAAAAACCCGTCAGCATATGGGGTATCTTTACCGCCAATTGCTAACCGTCCACACTTCCGCGAAGTTAATTTAAATGGCGGAGTCGGGTTAAATCAGGTTTCTTCTATTACTGGCCTAAGCCGTGCCGAACTTTATGCCTTGAATCCCGGCCATCGCGGTGAATATGTAGATCCGGCCAGCCCGATGCGTATTCTGATTCCAGCTGATCTTAGTCCGGCAATTGATACAAAGCTGCGCAGCCTGAATTCAGGTTCAGGAGGGCTATGGGCAAGCAACCAGCCGCCAGTAGCTTCTAAGCCCGCATCATCGGTAAGAGTCCAGACCAGGGTAACTCCAGCTGCTTCTGCAACAGTTCCTTCATCTTCATTAAGCTCTGCACCTGTGTTGGCAAGTAATAGCAGTAAAACAACTACAGCTAAAGTCTCAACACCTAAAGGTTCGGATGCTCTGGCTTCATTTGCAGCAAAAGCAGACATACCAAGTGCTCCGCGTATACCTGTTGCAGTGACACCAGCGGCAAATATTACACCGGTACGTGTAGAGCCACCAATTTCACAAACTGAACGTGACCAGATTCTGGCTCTGGTTAAGGCTGAAGGTGAGAAAAAGTCAGTTGAAGAGGTACTCCAGCCTCAAGCCAGCCAGGCTGAAAAAGATGAAGTAGTTGCTGAGCTAAAAGCCTTGGCTCCGCAAGGTACAGAAATTGTAGATCCATATGATGGCAAGATTAAACTGACAGCTATCCAGACTAGTCTCTCAGTAGCCGAACAGCAGGGTAAAGAGGTTAAGCGTGGATTCTCTTATCCAAAAGCCGTGGCGGAAAATACCCTGGCAAATTCGGAAGAGTTAGAGCGCAACAAGGGCAAAGACTATATTAAGACTGACAGCGAAATTGTAGTTATACCACCAAAGGGCAAGCGCAGTACCTATACGGTTCAGCCAGGTGATACCCTTGCAGTAATTGCCATGAAAAATGGGGTAAGCTGGCGTGATGTGGCGAAATGGAACCAGATTGACCCAAGTGCTACCTTATATGTAGGAACTTCTTTATACCTGTACGATGCCATTCCACAAAAAGTTGAAGAAAAAACTGTAAAAGCCAGCAAACCGGAAACTTACCTGGTCAAAGCCAATGATAGTCTGACCAGCGTTGCTGACCAGTTTGGTCTCTCATTGAAACAACTGGCCGACTGGAATAATCTCTCTGTAACTAGTGGTCTGTTTGTAGGACAGAAACTTCAGTTGAAAGATAATCCGAATGCAGCTGTGGCAAAACCTGTTAAGGTGGCTGACACCAGAGTAACCGCAGAACAGCGGATCAAGACCAAGAGTTACACTGTTAAACGTGGCGAATATCTGAAAATGATTGCTGAACGTTATGCATTATCTAATCAAGAATTGGCAGATTTAACACCTGGCCTGACTTCAACCAGCAGCCTGCTGGTAGGTCAGAGAATCAATGTTCCTGTAGAGGAGACCAGTGTTTCTGCTAAAGTCGAAACTAAAGAAGATAAGAAAACAACTTTGAATGACAATATCAAAGTCAGTACGAATTATAAGACTGAAAGTTATAAGGTACAGCGTGGCGATACTCTCACCAGTATTGCAGCACAATCTAAAGTGTCTGTAAGCGACCTGGCACAGCTTAATAATATCAATACCGGTAGTGGAGTCCGTATTGGCCAGACTTTAAAAGTTCCGGCTGGGGCAAGCATGCCGGATGAATATATTGTTCAGCCGGGCGATACTCTTACATCAGTTGCCGGAAAATATCATTTACAGGTTAATTTTCTGGCAGGCCTAAATGGAATTAACCGTAATTCAGGCTTGCGTGTCGGCCAGAAAATCAAGCTTGATGGAGAACTGCCAGTATCACCTGCACCTGTAGAGAAAGAAACAGTAACTGCAAAGAACAGTAAAAATAATTCTTCTGGCAGTCATCGTGATACTGAGCGTTATACCGTAAAAAATGGAGAGTCTCTGAATACCATTGCCAGCCGTGTCGGTATTTCGGTTAAAGAGCTGGCAGAGTTAAATAATCTGGAGTCACGTGCTGGTCTTTTACGTGGTCAGAACTTGCTGATTCCAAAAACAGTAACTTCATATACGGTAAAACGTGGGGATACATTAATTGGTCTGGCCAACAAATATGGTATGAATACGAGCGAACTGGCAGAAATGAATAATATTCAGCCAAGTACGCAGCTTCGTATCGGTGAAGTGATTAAAGTACCAAATCTATAATAAAAAAACCTGAACAGGATCTGGTATGCACTGGAGTTTTGCAAAAGCTAAGCAGCTGGGGTTTGCGGCTGGATTAAGTGTATGTGCTCAAGGCGGGTTTGCTGCATTGCAAACCACGCCTTATATCGCGCTTCACACCCAGCCCAAGTATAGCGGCCTGAATGCCATGCCATATGCTAATCCGGCAGCTCCTAAAGGTGGATTATTAAGTACAGCCAGTAATGGTACTTTTGATAACTTAAATAGCATGAATGGTAAAGGCAGCTCGGTAGATGGGATTAATTTTCTGTTTGATTCCCTGATGAGCAGTTCTCTGGATGAGCCGGGAGTGCTTTATCCGCTATTGGCAGAAAAAGCCAGCTATGATCCAGAACATACTAAATTTGTTATTTTCTATCTGAATCCTAAAGCACGTTTTAGTAATGGTCTCCCTGTCACAGCTGAAGATGTGAAGTTCAGCTTTGACGCTTATCAGACCAAATCCAATCCGGGGTTGCAGATGTATCTGGCGGATCTGGAAAAAACTGAAGTTCTATCTAGGTATCAGGTCAAATTTACTTTCAGGTCAGATAATAATGCAGAGATGCCACTAATTTTGGGAACATTACCCATCTATTCCAGGCAGGACTGGAAAAACCGGGATTTTACTCGAATTACTATGCAACCTATTGTTGGTTCAGGCCCCTATCTGATTGACCGGATTGATGCAGGGCGTAGCGTTACCTATAAACGAAATCCGCATTACTGGGGGCAGAATTTACCTGTAAATAAGGGACGTTATAATTTTGACCGGTTAAAATATGTTTATTACCGAAATCTGGATATTGCTTTTGAAGGTTTTAAGTCAGGGCAATATACTTTGCATGAAGAGATGACAGCGCGTAAATGGGTGACAGAGTATAATTTTCCGGCAGTAAAAGCTGGGATGGTCAAGACCTATCGCTTTCGGCATCAGAATCCGGTGGCAACCCAGAGTTTTGTGTTTAACACACGTCGTAGCCCCTTTAATGATATTCAGTTCCGCCGCGCTTTAACTTATGCGTATGACTATGAATGGCTGAATAAGGCCCTGTTTTATGGTCAGTATCAGCGGTTGCAAAGTTATTTTGCCAATAGTGAACTTGAAGCAAAAGGACCACCCGGCCCTAAGGAAATGCAGATCCTTCAGCCGCTATTACCCAAATTGCATACTGTAATGCGTCAAGGTGTACTCAAGAACTGGAAGTATCCGGTTTCAGATGCCAGCGGATTTAATCGTAACAATCTGTTGATTGCACGTCAGATTTTAATTAAGGCCGATTATCGAATTCATGATGGCAAACTATATGATTCCAAAGGACAGCCGGTTGAAATCGAATTCCTCATTCATCAGGACGGTTTACAGCGTACCTTAATGCCTTTTGTACGTAATCTGAAAAAACTCGGTATTGTAGTGACGCTACGTCAGGTAGATGTACCTCAGTATCTTGAAAGGATGCGCCGTTATGATTTTGACATGACGACCAGCGTAATGCCGCAGTCACTGACGCCTGGTAATGAACAGGCACAGTTATGGGGAAGTGCTGCAGCTGATCAGGCAGGAAATTATAATTATGCCGGTATCAAGAACCCGGTTATTGATCAAGTAATTAATAGTGTCATCCGGGCACCAGACCGTCAACAGCTGGTTATTCGTACCCGCGTATTAGACCGTCTGCTGCGTGCGGGCTACTATCAGATTCCAACTTATGGCAAGGGGGAAAATTGGTTGGCATACTGGAATATGTATCATCAGCCAAAACAGAAACCAAAACTTTCTGTAGGTTTAGACTACTGGTGGATTGATAGCAAGCAGGCTCAGCAGGTGAGCAGTTATTTGCGCAGGCAATAACCTTATAACAATTGAAGTCACAGGGAATGGCGTCTTTATGGGCACATATATATTAAAAAGACTTCTGTTAATTATTCCAACTCTATTCTTGATTCTGCTGATTAACTTTATGATGATCCAGCTAGCACCAGGAGGGCCGGTAGAGCAGGCTATCCAGCAAGCCCAGAATTTCCAGGGAGTGGGAAACACTAGCCATGCTGAAACAGCTGGCCATTCATCTGAATATCAGGGTGCACGGGGCCTTAGTGATGAAATGGTGGAAAAAATCAAAGCACAATACGGTTTTGACAAATCGGCACCTGAACGTTTCTGGATTATGCTCAAGGGATATCTCACTCTGGACTTCGGCATCAGTTTTTTTAAAGATAAGCCCGTTACCCAGCTGCTCTGGGAGAAAATGCCGGTTACAGTTTCTCTGGGGTTATGGAGTACTTTACTGATTTATCTGGTGTCTATTCCATTGGGGATTAAAAAGGCCAGACAGCACGGCACGCTATTTGATAAGTCTACTTCATTACTTCTGGCGGTTGGTTATGCTGTACCGACCTTTGTATTTGGTGTTTTACTGATTGTATTTTTCGCTGGCGGCAGTTATTTTCAGTGGTTTCCGCTGCAGGGGCTAGTCTCGGAAAATTTTCAGGAGCTCAGCCTGCTTGGAAAAATCAAAGATTATTTCTGGCACATGGCCTTGCCTTTATTCACCATGATTCTGGGCGGGTTTGCTGGACTAACCTACTTGACAAAGTACTCTTTTATGGAAGAGTTGAGCAAGCAGTATGTGTTAGCTGCACGTGCCAAGGGATTAAGTGAAAACCGGGTTCTATACGGCCATGTATTTCGTAATGCAATGCTGATAGTGATTGCCGGTTTACCTGAAGCTCTGATAGGGATTTTCTTTGTAGGCAACCTGTTTATCGAGATAATTTTTAATCTGGATGGACTGGGATTGATGGGTTTTGAAGCCATAGTACAGCGTGATTATCCAGTTATTTTTGGCACATTGTTTTTATTTACCCTGCTGGGTTTGATTTTGCGTCTCATCAGTGATGTGCTATATCAGATTATCGATCCACGCATCAATTTTGATTCACGGGGGGCAAAATAATGTCTCCATTAATGCGGGCACGCCTTCAACGTTTTACCCATAACCGTCTTGGTATGGGCTGCCTGATTATTTTTATTCTGATTTTTATTTGTTCTCTTGCGGCAGAGTTTATCGCCAATGATAAACCGCTACTGGTGAAATATGAAAATTCTTATTATGTGCCTGTACTGAAGGAATATCCGGAAACAGCTTTTGGCGGAGTTTTTGAAACGGAAGCTGACTATAAAGATCCGGTGGTACAGCAGCTTATCAACGCCAAAGGCTGGGCAATCTGGCCCTTAATTGAATTTTCTTATCAGACGCCAAATCTTGAACTGGCTGTTCCTGTGCCATCGCCACCAACAGCACAAAACTGGTTAGGTACTGATGATCAGGGAAGAGATGTACTGGCACGTGTTTTATATGGTTTGCGTATTTCTTTACTGTTCGGCTTTGCCCTGACATTTTTTGCTGCCTTAATTGGTATCGTGATAGGTGCAGTACAAGGCTATTACGGTGGGTGGATTGATCTGCTCGGGCAGCGTGTACTTGAGGTATGGGGTGGCCTGCCCATGCTGTTTATGGTCATGATTCTGGTCAGTATGTTTACTCCAAATGTTTATTGGCTATTTCTGATTATGTTACTGTTTGGCTGGCCAGCCCTGGTTGGTCTGGTTCGGGCAGAGTTTTTGCGTGCAAGAAATTTCGATTATGTGCGCGCTGCACGTGCGCTGGGAGTAAAAGATCATGCCATTATCTTCCGGCATATTCTTCCCAATGCCATGAGTTCCAGTCTGTCCCAGCTCCCTTTTATGCTTACCGCCAATATTACTTCCCTGACTGCACTGGATTTCTTGGGCTATAGTTTACCACCTGATGCTGCATCATTAGGGGAAATTCTGCTGCAAGGGAAAAATAATCTTAATGCGCCCTGGCTGGCTTTATCTGGTTTTTTTAGTCTAGCACTGGTTCTTTCATTATTGATCTATATTGGGGAGGCAACCCGCGATGCATTTGACCCAAGACGCCAGTGACCAGTCAGCTGCGCTAAAGCTACAGGTTGAACAGCTGCATATTCAAAATGAGCAGGGCGAAGTTCTGGTAGAAAATTTAAATTTCCATCTATATGCCGGACAGACCTTAGCTATTGTCGGAGAGAGTGGTTCAGGAAAATCCATCAGCAGCTTGGCTTTGCTTGGACTGTTACCTGCTAATCTTAAAGTTCAGGGGAATGCTATTTTAGATAGTCAGAATCTTTTAAATCTGTCTGAAACAGCAAAACGCCAGATTCGTGGCCATAAAATTGCCATGATTTTTCAAGAACCCATGACTGCACTTAACCCGCTGCATCGGGTAGAAAAAATTATTGGAGAAAGTCTGTATTTACAAGGCTGGTCTAAAGATCAGGTTCGGCAGAGAGTAGTAGAATTACTCCATGATGTCGGAATAACTCATCCGGAAGACAAACTGCGCCGTTATCCACATGAGCTTTCCGGCGGCCAGCGACAACGGGTAATGATTGCGATGGCGTTAGCCTTAGATCCCGATATCCTTATCGCTGATGAACCTACTACCGCTCTGGATGTAACTTTACAGGCGCAAATTCTTAAACTGCTACAGAGCCTGCAACATCGCCGAAATATGGCCATGATTCTAATTAGTCACGATCTTAATATAGTTAAGCGCTGTGCCCAGCAGGTGGTTGTGATGAATCAAGGCAGAGTTGAAGAACAGGGGAGTGCCGAACAAATTTTTAAACAGCCTAAGGCTGAATATACCCGGCATTTATTGGCACATAATTTTGGTCAGGCATTGCCATCCTCCGCAGGCTCCGAACTGTTGAGACTGGAACAGGTCAGTGTATGTTTTCCTATTCGCCAAGGGTTGCTTAACCGTGTAAAAGATTATTTTGTGGCAGTTGAGCCTTTAAATCTGGTCTTAAGACAAGGTGACTCCATTGGAATTGTTGGGGAAAGTGGCTCTGGTAAAACTTCTCTGGCTTTAGCGATTGCCCGGTTGATAGAGAGTAAAGGCCAAATCTTTTTAATGGAGCAGGACCTTAACCTGCTTTCCGAGAAAAAAATAAGGTTATTACGCACTGATTTCCAAATTGTATTTCAGGATCCGTTCAGTAGCCTGAATCCTCGTATGACGGTCGAGCAAATTATTGGTGAAGGGCTGAATTTAAAACATCATATGCCGTTAGCTGTAACTGAGCAGATTGACCAGATTCTACAGACGGTAGAGTTGCCTGTACATTTTAAACAGCGCTATCCACATGAACTTTCTGGCGGACAGCGGCAACGTGTAGCACTGGCACGGGCTTTGATTCTTAAGCCCAAGCTTATTATTTTAGATGAGCCTACTTCTGCATTGGACCGTACCACCCAGCGGGCAATTGTACAGTTATTACGAAATCTGCAACAGGAATATCAGTTAAGCTATCTGTTTATCAGTCATGATTTACAGGTAGTCCGTGCCTTATGTCAGCAGGTGATGGTGCTACGGCATGCGCAACTGGTCGAATTTCAGGATACTGAACAGCTATTTTCAAATCCTCAGTCCGAGTATACCCGGCAATTGATAGCTGCAAGTCAATATTAAAAACCGTCATCAGGAACTTTTTCTGTGACTCCTGCGGCATGCATTGTAATAGAGTAAACCTTGACTAGACAGGCGTTTAAACTAGAGTAAGGACTCTAATTCAGTAAATTGGAAAAAATATCATGAGCTTGATTGCTGAACCGATCACAATTCGTAATACAACCTTTAAAAACAGAATTATTAAGGGCGCAATGAGTGAAGCACTGGCTAACGCAGCAGGGCAACCTAATCATCTGCATTATGGCTTATATGAGGCATGGGCTAAAGGTGGTCTGGGCTGTGCCATTACTGGTAATGTAATGGTTGATATCGGCGCTAAAAATGAGCCAGGTGTAGTAGCAATCGAGACTGAACGTGATCTGGAACAGCTCAAGCACTGGGCAGAAATTGGCAAAGAATATGGTATGGTTCAACTGGTCCAGCTGTCTCATCCGGGACGTCAGTGTCCTAAGGGCCTGAACAAAGAAACAGTTGCACCTTCAGCTGTGCCATTTAGTCCGGTTCTGGCAACTACTTTTGGTACACCGCGTGAACTGCGTGAAGAAGAAATTCTGGATATTATCCAGCGTTTTGCCCATGCTGCCAAAATCTGTGAAAAAGCAGGCTTTGAGGGTATACAGCTACACGGTGCGCATGGTTATCTGATTAGTCAATTCCTGTCGCCACTGACCAACAAACGTCAGGACCAATGGGGCGGTTCAATTGAAAACCGTATGCGTTTCCTGCTGGAAATCTACAAGGCCGTAAGAGCAGGGACTTCAGAGAACTTTATTATTTCTGTAAAACTCAACTCGGCAGACTTTCAGCGTGGTGGTATTACCGAAGAAGATGTTATCTATGTATTCAAAGCAATTGATGCGGCTGGTATTGACCTGATTGAAATTTCAGGAGGAAGTTATGAAGCACCAGCTATGGCTGGTGTCAAGGAAGGTCAACGTAAAGCCAGTACAATTGCCCGTGAAGCTTATTTCCTTGATTTTGCTGAAAGGATCCGTCAGGAAGTCAAATGCTATCTCATGGTAACAGGCGGTTTTAGAACCGTAAAAGGTATGAATGATGCCCTGGAGAGTGGGGCATGTGATTTTATTGGTATTGCACGGCCATTTGCGGTAGAAACTGACTTGACTAACCATTTGATTGCCGGGAAAGACGTTCGTTATGGTGTAGAGAAAATTAAAACTGGCATTCCGATGATTGATAAAATGGCAATTATGGAAATTATCTGGTATGCGGCACAGTTTAAAGCAATTGCTGAGGGTAAAAAACCTAATCCAAAACTTTCTCCCTTAAAAGTATTTTTTAAATACCTTAAGGGAAACCTGACTGCTGTGGTCAAGGGGCAGATTAATTCGCGTAAATCGGCCTAGTTTGTGTATATAGATGAATGTGTTGCATCTAGTGGTAAATAGTCCTGTCTTTAGGGTCTTTCAAACCTGAGGGCAGGCCTGTTTTATATTCTCAGTATGTAATGAAATAAACAGGTTGATTGATTCAGTATAGATGCAGGAAATAAGTAAAAATATCGAACTTCTTCTGTCTGTTAAAAACTTGCTCTGATTGCAGCTCTCATCACTGCATCAGAATAAAACAAGATTTAAAAATAAGAATAAAAAAAGCCCAAGTCATAATGCTTGGGCTTTTTTATAGTGTGCTTTCATCTTGAATATGGCGTCCCTACGGGGATTCGAACCCCGGTTACCGCCGTGAAAGGGCGATGTCCTAGGCCTCTAGACGATAGGGACGTTTCAGAGGTGGGCGTATATTAGGGTGAATCCCCGGATGTGTCAAACACTTTTCTGGCATCTTTCCCTTAAAAATATACCGTTCGTATAAAAACAAAGCAAAATGCCATAATTTGTTTGAAATTGCTGCAAGATATTCTGATTCATGCTTTTGTATAAAAAAGAGCGGTATTTGCCGCTCTTTAGTGCTTTAGGTCGGCATCAAGACTTAGGATGGTAAAACACATAATAACTTGTATAGCATGCTGCAATAAACAACAGGCATCCGAAGAAACTGATTCGCATGGATGGATCAAAAACCATACTGATACAGGTAATCAGACAGAAAACAAAACCTAGAATCGGAACAATAGGAAACAGCGGCGCAGCAAACGCAAGATCTTTAGCAGTTTTTCCCTGCTTATACCAGTCTCGGCGGAAGTTAAACATGCTGAGACAGATACTCATCCAGACTACTACCATGGTAAAGGCTGCGATTCCGAGCAGATTAGTAAAAATAGTTTCTGGGGCAAACTGCTCAGACAACAGACCCGGCATACCGCCGATCATGGTAACGATTACTGCAACATAAGGAATGCCGCGTGCATTTACTTTTGAAAATACTGCTGGTAATTGCTTGTTATAAGACAATGACCACATCATACGTGAGGCAGCAAATAAACCAGAGTTGGCCGCTGACAGCAATGCTGTGATAATAACAAAACGGATAATATCTTCAGCATAAGGGATACCAATGTGCTGAAATACCGTAACGAATGGGCTACTGCTTACACCCTCGGCTGCTAAACCTGCTTCCTGATGAGGTAGAAGTGCAGTTACCACCAAGATTGTTCCTACAAAGAAAATCAATAAACGGAAAATCGCTGCATTGATGGCTTTGGGTACATTTTTGGCGGGGTCTTGGGTTTCACCTGCTGCTACCCCAATCAATTCGGTCCCAGAAAAAGCGAAGTTCACAATCAACATGGTAGTGAAAATAGGAAACAGGCCTTCAGGGAACCAGCCTTGCGCGGTCAGATTACTAAAGAGTGGTGTAGACTCATAACCTTGGTAGCCAATTACACCGAAAATTGCCAGTAAACCAAACAGAATAAACGCGACAACAGTGATTACTTTCACCAGTGCAAGCCAAAATTCAGATTCGGCAAACCAGCGTGTGGAAATCATATTTAAGGTAAATACGAAGGCACCAAAAACCAGTGTCCACATCCACATGGAGCTATCTGGAAACCATTCCTGCATAAGAAGTGCAGCAGCAGTAAATTCGGTACCAAGGGTTACTGACCAGGTTAGCCAATATAACCAGGTAATGGTATATCCTGTTCCCGGACCAATAAACTTATTGGCATAGGCACCAAAAGAGCCTGAAACAGGCATATGTACAGCGAGTTCGCCAAGGCAAAGCATCACCATATAGGCAATAAGGCCACCCAGCACATAAGCAAGGATGGCGCCGACCGGCCCCGTTTGTGCAATGACTTCACCCGAGCCTAAAAACAGGCCAGTACCAATTGCGCCTCCCAGAGAAAGCATAACCAGATGTCGGGTACTCATAGCGCGTTTTAATGGCGCAGAATTGCCCTGATGCAACGCATCATTCGGAGAAGGAGATGACGGCATAGAGTTAAACGGAAAAGAGTAATGAAGCCGGCTATTTTAGAGAAAAAATGTAAATGTGCAATCGAAATAAAAAGCAGGAGAAATAACAGCAGAAGAATTGGCGTCCCTACGGGGATTCGAACCCCGGTTACCGCCGTGAAAGGGCGATGTCCTAGGCCTCTAGACGATAGGGACGTTTCAGAGGTGGGCTTATAATAGGGAGATTTTAAGGATGTGTCAAATGGCAGCTGGTATTATTTTTAACCAAATGAAAGCCTTACATCAATCAACTAACTTCTATGTTCGGGTTATAGGCAGATATACTTATGCCTAGGCCAGAGAGTTTAATTAGGCGATCAGAATAAAATAAAAGATGGCGTCCCTACGGGGATTCGAACCCCGGTTACCGCCGTGAAAGGGCGATGTCCTAGGCCTCTAGACGATAGGGACGTTCAGAAGGTAGCGGTATCTTATTGATCCGCTACCAGAGTGTCAAGCAGTTGAGGTGCGAGTTTGTTTAAAATATAGCAAAACAGCTCGGCAGTTTTCTGCGTGTCATATAATGCTGAATGTGCTTCTTTCCCGTCAAACTCAATTCCCGCCTGTAGACAGGATTTAGCCAGCACGGTTTGGCCAAACATTAAGGCACTGAGCGTGACCGTATCAAACACTGAAAAGCTATGAAATGGATTCTGGTTTTTAGTTCCACTTCGGTTAATAGCTGCCTGTAAAAAACCCAGGTCAAAATGGGCATTGTGGCCAACCAGTATGGCATGAGTACACAGCTGTTCACGGCGGATATCATGAATAGACTTGAAGATACGTTTCAATGCAGTCTTTTCATCTTCTGCCATCGCCATACGCATCGGATTAAAAGGGTCAACCCCAATGAAGTCTAGCGAGCGGCGATCCAGATTAGCGCCTTCAAACGGATTAATATGTGCATGATAGGCAGGACCCGGAATAAATTTTCCTTCCTCATCATAGATAATCGGAATACAGGCAATTTCAAGTAACGCATCAGTCTGTGCATTAAAGCCCGCAGTTTCCACATCTACCACAACTGGCAGAAAGCCACGAAAACGCTGACCAATCACAGGTCGTGAATCTTGTTTCACACTTTTCTCCATTGAATGGTTTGACCGGCATAAAGTGGAATAATCTGTTCATTTTCTAGATATTCTAGGCTCGCTGGAATCACCTGCGGTTCTTTAACCAAGGTAATTGTTTGAGTATTACGTGGTAAGCCATAGAAGTCTGCACCAAACATGCTGGCAAAACCTTCAAGCCGCTCAATACGTCCTACCTGATCAAATGCCTGTGCATAAAGTTCAATAGCAGTAGGTGCACTATAGCAGCCTGCACAGCCACATGCATTTTCTTTAGCATTTTTAGAATGGGGCGCACTGTCTGTACCAAGAAAGAATTTCGGGTTACCACTAGTTGCCACTTCCAGCAGGGTCTGCTGGTGGGTCTGACGTTTCAGAATTGGTAAACAGTAAAAGTGCGGCTTGATTCCGCCTACCAGCATATCATTACGGTTAAATAACAGGTGTTGTGGAGTAATGGTAGCTGCAACATTACGGTCCTGTTCCAGAACAAAATGTGCTGCTTCACTGGTAGTAATATGCTCAAGCACAATTTTAAGTGCTGGAAACTGCTTCAAGAGAGGAGAAAGCACTTCATCCAGAAAACGCTTTTCGCGGTCAAAAATGTCTACATGATTGTGAGTAACTTCACCATGTAACAGTAAAGGCACCTGATATTTTTCAAGCTGCTCTATGACTGCATATACTTTACGGATATCGCTGACACCATTGTCTGAATTGGTAGTTGCACCAGCCGGATAAAGCTTGATGGCATTAACATATTCTGAATCTTTAATTTTTTTAACTTCTTCAGGTGAAGTGTAGTCAGTAAAATAAAGAACCATACGCGGATCAAAATTTACCCCTTCAGGCGCATGAGCCATAATCCGTTCACGATAGGCTAGAGCCTCATCAACCGTTTTTACTGGTGGAACCAGATTGGGCATGCAAATGGCGCGGGAAAACTGTCTGGCCAGATCAGGCACGGTACGTTTAAGGACTAGGCCGTCACGTAAATGGACATGCCAGTCATCTGGTTGGAGAAGAGTAATCGTATTCAAAGTGTTCAGGCAAGAAAAATAAAATAGATGATAATCGATAAACTCTAAAAATGATAACGGCAATTATGGATAAAAGGCACAATAAAGTTCGTAATTTGCCCTAAGGGTATGCTATTTTTATAGAACTATAAAAACTATGCACGATGTTATGGAATATAAATATTACCTTACAACGTTGCAGCAACAAAAAGAAAAAATTGAAACTCTGGTCGCCCTGCATTCTCATCGTACCAGTAGTTCGTTGCCACAGGCACTTGAACAAGAGTTCTGGCAGCAGAATACTGAACGGGCCCGGATCAATATCTCACAATCTTTTGCTGCAGGTGTGTGGGCTTACCTTTTGTTTACGGCTTTAGTGTTGCCAGGTGATTACTGGCTCTCTGGTCAGCGTTTTTTCTCTGCAGATTTCCTGCTGTGTATTGTTGCCATGCTTAATGGCGCAGTAAGCCTGTTGACCCTTTACGGCTTTGCTAGAAGTAAACTGCTTCAGCCTTACTTTTATCAGGCTGCATTAGGTTTAATGCTCTGGACTATTATTTCAAGCTGTCTGCTGAGTATGAGTTTTGCTACCCCTGCACTTAAGTATCAGTCAGCGATTGTGTTGTGTTTTATATATATGCTGGGGTTTATGATCAGTGGGGTACGGCCACTCCACATGCTTTTGGTCGGGACACTGGCCGCGGTTATATCTATTTACTTACTGTTCGTATTTCATATTTCTTTTGAAGTGATCATTTTAAGCCGGGTACTGTTGGGAAGCTGTCTGTTTGGTTTTACTTTAAGTACCATGCTGATCAAGCGGGAACGTATACTGTTTTTAAATACCAAGCTTGCACAGCTTAATGAAAAAATTCAGTATATTCATGCTTCTGAACTTTTACATTTAAGCCAGCATGACGAGTTAACCCAGATCTCTAACCGCCGTAATTTTGATGAGACTCTGGACAGTTTTTATAGGCAGTCACGTAAAGAAGGAACGCCCTTATCTCTACTGTTTATCGATGTGGATTTTTTTAAAAATTATCTCTGTACACGACAAATTTCACAGAACCCTTATCCTATCAGGGTTCTGCCTTCTTAAAATTGCCAAAATTTCCTTAAACTCTTCTTTTTTCCCAAAACCAATTAAACGCTGAATCGCCATTTGAACATAGTCTAAACCATAGCGAAATAAACTCATTGAGAGTCGTCCATGCTTCTTTATTTTT